>JANNRY010000248.1:0-10404 GCA_031401935.1 Betaproteobacteria bacterium
TCATTGGCAAGATTCCACCGGTCATCTCGCTGAGCGTGACCTTTGGCCTGATTGCGGGTGGTGTGGTGATATCACTGTGGAAGACGCGCGGGCAGCCCGCAACAAACATCGAGCCCAAGTGACGGGATCCCATCGCGCCACAAGGACCTGCCCGCCGCGCGATATTACTTGATAGCAATGAATCTGAAAGTTAGCTTTGGACATCAATTTATTATGGATTGCCAGTGCCGCGCTCATCGTGATCGGACTGGCGGGCACGGTGTTGCCGCTGTTGCCTGGCACTTTGCTGGTGTGGGGCGGCGTGCTCCTCGGGGCATGGATCGACGACTTCACGCGTGTGAGCGTTGGGACGGTGATGATTATTACTGCGGTGGCAGTACTCGCATGGGCGCTCGACTTTGTGGCGGGCTTGCTGGGTGCCAAGCGGGCAGGCGCAAGCAAGTTGGCCCTTGTCGGAGCAGCTTTGGGCACCGTGGTGGGGATCTTCATGGGGTTGGTCGGCGTACTGTTCATGCCTCTTGTCGGTGCAGCCATCGGCGAATACTGGTCACAAAGAAACCAACAGCACGCGGTCAATGTGGCTTTGGCAACTTGGCTAGGCCTGATGGTCGGCATCGTGGCCAAGGTCGTGCTGTCGTTTGTGATGGTTGGCATTTTTTTAGTTGCCCTCTGGATATGAAGCTGCCGCGTAAAAACGGCGGAGAGGCCGTCAGCACGGCAAGCTCTGGCTCTGCTGTTTAATTCACCGCATTAACGCACTCAAGGAATCAAGTAAATGGAAAAACTACTTTCAGGGGTCGGCTCTTTCCTCTACGGCATGCGGTTCACGATGCTCTTCTTTTATATCGGTTTGGTGGCAATTATTTTCGGAATCCTGGGCAAGTTCCTGCTGGAGACCTACAAGCTGATGAACACCTTGCTGTTCGGCGAACTGGAAAAGATCGCCCTGATCATCAAGGTCCTTGAGTTGGTGGACATGACGATGGTGGCGCAACTGGTATGGGTGGTTGCTCTGGCAGGTGTTTCATTGTTTGTAACCACCGGACACTTTGACAAGAAGGACATGAAAAAGCCAGACTGGCTGGACCACGTCAATACCTACAACCTCAAGTTGAAACTCGCGTTTGCCATCATTTCCATTTCTGGGGTTCATGCCTTGAAGACATACCTGAGTGGCGAGCTGACGTTAGAAAATATTCAGATCGTGACCATGGTGGCTGTTATTCACTTTACTTTTGTGCTGTCTGCTATCGGAATCTCCTTTGCAGAACGACTCACACGAGACAAGCATTAAGGCCAGATTGGGCCTAGGGATTGGCCCATCCAATGGTTGGTCCCTTTTATTTCGCGGAAAGAAGACAAAGCGCGTTCCCGTCACGCTCATCCAGCGCTTCGGCTTGGCCGCCAACCTCAACATTCACCAGCATGCGCTGGTACTCGATAGGGTGGATGGCAATCTGGATGCCGTAGACACCATAGACTCCGCAGGCACGCCGGACGAGAGCACGCCTGCACCTGGCGCACCCGTACCCAACTTCCACCCTGCTGTTGCACCTACCCACGCCGCACTGGAAGCGTTCTTGGACAACATCATCATGCGCCTGTTGCGACTGTTGACGCGAATGAGGTGGCGCGACGGTTGGCGGCGCAAAGACGACTGCGATATTGAGAAAACGGCGGGATTTCAGTCGACGCGCGAGTGATTGACCGCTCAAGTGTCATCGGATACATTCAGGATTCTTGAAAAACAGTGTTTGAAATTCCAATACCCTGTCGGTCGATGGCGTAATCCAGACCACGCGTGGTTACAAGCCGGCGAGGCGCATGGCTTTTCTCTTTTGAAGCTCACGTCACTGCGCAAAAAATTCACCCTAGTCCCTTAGAGTTCTGGTCTTAGACTTCTCGCGAACCCAACGCCGAATCAACCATGCCACACATACCCACCCGACGGGGTCGCCCTCAGATCGCAATCGCACTCTGCCTTGGGCTCGCAGGCTGCGGTGTACAATCCGGGCTGCCGGATACGTCAAACATGCCTGAGATTTTCGGCAAGCTTGAGAGTAAGTTCATCGGCTGTGCCGACGTGTTGGGACTCTATGCGTGGCCGCCGACGCTTGGCAAAGCTTACGCCCCTGTCTATTCTCGCGGCAATCAGAACTACTTGGGCGTGCCCACTTACAACAAGGCACAAATCTGGATCAGGGGACCGGATAAGTCGGGACCGCAAATGACCGTGCTTTCGCGGATAGTAAATACCAATCCAAACTATCAGAATAGTCTCACGCGCGAATGGTCACACCAGGATTACTATAAAAGCGAATTTCAGTGCAAGGGCGGTTGGATCGTGTTGCCTGACAAACCAAATGAAGACCCCGTTGAACTTAAGCAGTATCCCGCCAAGCGCCTTGTGATGGGGGGCAAAATCGGCCGACTTAAAGATGGTGGACTAGCCGTCGGACAAAAGTTGACGATTAGCGGACAAACCGGCTCGTACTTTAGCTGGGGAGGCCAGTCTTATGGTAGTTATACCATCGACGACCATGATGTTTGGTACTGGACCAAGCTGGAACGGATCGGGCCAACAGGCGAAGGGGTAAAACCCGATGATGCATTCTTGAATCGTGATACCAAACCTCAACCAGTCGCTGAAGTTATCGAACCCAAGCGCAACAGCGAAGAAGATGAAGCCCGACAGGCTGCGCAGGACCGGCGCATAGATGCCGCCCGCAAGGCCGAGCAGGCCCGGCGTGGTTCACCGTAACATTGGAGTCATTGCCAACAGGCGAGGGAAATTATTGGTGACACCCAAAGTGTTGAGATTACTCCGGGCCACCGATCGATTATTTCTGCTCAAGTATGTTTAGCGCGCTCAAGTTCTTCAAGCAGCGCATCCAGCCGCATCGGATGCCCGAAAAGAAATCCCTGAAAGTCTCTGCAGCCAGCTGCCAATAGCCGGGCATGCTGGACTTCTGACTCAACGCCTTCAGCAATAACCTCGATATCCAAGGCGCGCGCCATACCAACGATAGCGCTAACGACGGCGTCGTATTTGGCGTCCGGCCCCATGTTCAGTACGAAAAGGCGGTCAATCTTAATCTTATCTATTGGGTAACGGTGCAGATAACCCAAGCTAGAGTAACCGGTCCCAAAGTCATCAAGCACAATTCTGAAGCCCAATGACCGTAATCGGTCAAGGGTTTGGCGTATCTCTGGATCTTGTCCTAGCAGCAGCCCCTCGGTAATTTCAAATTCGACCAGTAATGGATCAACATCTGTTTCATTAGCGATTGACTGCACCTTATCGATGAAATCGAGCATGCGTATTTGCGCCGCAGATATGTTTACGCTGATACGCAAGCCCTTCATTTTTCGGCTATCGAGAAAGGCGCGTCGCATGACGAAATTCCCTAGCGCATCGATGAGCCCGCTCTCCTCAGCGATAGGCACGAATATGGATGGCGAAATTGCACCACGCTCCCGTGTGGACCAGCGGACCAGGGCCTCAACACCGACCGTGCGCCGTTCGCGAACTTGTTGCTGGTACACCACGCTTAGCTCCTCATGCAGCAGCGCATCGCGCAATTCATCCCGCAACGATTGCTTGGCGCGCTGCGCTTCGTCTATAGAGGCATCAAAAAACATCAACCGCTGTCGACCATTGCGTTTGGCCTCATAGAGAGCGAGATCCGCGCGCCGCACGCACTCCAACGGGTCAATTGCCATATCGTCGACGAGAAAAATGCCGATGCTACAGCCCACAAAAACGCGGCCAGATTCAAGGGTAGTTGGCATAGACATCAAGGAGATGAGATGCGCAGCCAACGCCCCCGCTTCTGCGGCATCTTCTGCGTCTTGCACCAGAACGAACTCATCGCCGCCGGTACGCGCCAGGATATCTGCCGGCCCACACGATTTAGCAAACTGCTGCGATACGCGGCGCAACAGTTCGTCACCCGCCTCATGCCCGAAGGTTTCGTTTACCTCCTTGAATCGATCAAGATCAATGCAATGCACTGCAAACACGCCTCCAGTCGCACGCTTGCGTGCCAGTATCCCGTCTAGCCGAGTCGCAAGCAATGCGCGATTGGGTAAGCCCGTTAACGGATCGTGATGCGCCGCGTGTAACGCCAGCGCTTCACTTTGCGCAGCGGTCTCACTGGAGCGAACTAGCTTCGCAAAGCCATTGTGCAATTCCGTCAGGACAAATATGATTAGCACCGTCATCACGACAATAATTGGCACGAGCTTACCAACAGTTGGATTTTCGCTCACCATGAACGCAATACTGAGCGGAAACGTAGCGGCCAGTACGACGCCGAAAGCGGCCACGAGCACGGAGTGTAAGCAAAAGGCTGAGACCACCGCTACCGCCCAAATCGTAATCAGGGCCAGCGCCTGTTGCGCGGGACTTCCATAATTCATCAGCAACAAGCCAACTAGCGAAAACCCGAAGGAAATTCCAGCTCCCATGAAGGCGGTGCTTTTAATCGCCTTAAGTTGCTGATCGCTCGTCATCGCATCGACGCGTCGACGCGCGCCTAACCAATGCCAAGTCCGGATGACCACTACCACCGTTAACGTCGCAGGCACTGGGAAGGCAATCCAGGCGGGTACACTCTGGTAAAAGATCACCACAAGCGTCAATGTCACCATAAAAATGACGCCGTACATGCTTGGCATTAACCGCGTAAGGCTGCGGTACTGTTCTTTCAAAAGCAAAGTGTCGGTGCTTAGCAGTCTTGACACGTTATAAAGGACCATGGGTTCCCTCCCTATTGCTGTTGCCTCGCCACGGTGTTGAAAGAAACTGCTCGCCAAGCAGCTTTCGTCCCGCCAAAGTTCAAGCGAATAACCAGAAAAGCCAGTACCTATGTTGTGTTTGGATTATATGGATTTTACTTCCAGCGACGGCGGTAACCCCCCCTAGTACTGTCATGGCGTCACAAATAGACACGCTGCGCCGGGAAATTGTCGGCGATGCGCAGAAGGAGGCAGAGTTTCAGTGGATGGGCGCGCGTTTGACCGCTCGCGCGTCATCGGCTACATCCAGCAATAGTGAAAAAGGGCGTTTGAAATTCCTATACCGTCTTAAAAATATCGCTCGGTCGAGATGTAGGTAGTTCTGCATTTGGCACCCCTGACTCTAAAATCTCAACTTGTACGTGCTGCCTGAATAAATGGTGTCTGACGCTCATGGCACTCGGTTAAGCGTTCTCCGCACGAGAATCAGGTCACGCGCAACCTGACGCGGCACGGTTAACAGGGGCAGATTCTTCGGTCTTCGTTTTTTTGCGCGCGGCTCAATTCGGTCGGGTCGTTGTGGCAATTGCAGCTTGGCGATGCCATGAAGTACGGTCGCGATCAAGTTACGAATTTCATCACCCATTGTGCGGCGTAACTGATCGGCAAATGCACTCAACAGCCGTTTTGCACCGGTAAAGCTCAGCACTCGTGGCAAGACATCCGCCAGTAATGCCGCCTTCGCCATCGCCCAACGCACCAGGTTGTAGGCCAAGAAATACACCGCGATCTCCTTCTCTACCATCGGCTGCGATTTGCAACGCAGCACATCCATCTTCAGCGTTGCCTTGATGGTGCGGAAATCAACCTCGATATTCCAGCGCATCTTGTAGAGCGCGGCAAGTTCGCGTGGCGAGACGAATGTCGGATCGAGCAAGGTGGTGACCAGAATGCGCCCATTCACTTCGACCTCGCGTATCGTGATGAACGCCGGGTAACACGCGTACTTTTCCGCACTCATCGCTTTCGGCTTGGGCGGTAGCGGCCATTGCACGATGTGGTCGTGCTTGCCCAGTCGCTGACCACGCGCAAAGTCGATGAGTCGTCTGCCGTCATGCGCCATCAGTACGTCGGCCCCCCGACGTTTCGTGCCCTCGATGATCCACCATGTCGTAAACAACGCATCGGCCAGCAATACATCATCAGCGTTGGGATGATCGAGCAAGCTTCCCAAGACCGTTTGTTCTCCCGTTCCCTTGCCTTCGCAGGCCACGACTTGATGGGCGAGTATGGCGCCGCTGGCGAGGCCAATGAGGGCACCAATACGTGCGATGGGAAATCCCAATCCCGTCTTTTGTTCGTGGCTCTGTGGATAGGCTTGCTGATTGCTTACGGTTCGGGCATCGATACGATGGTGCCGTCGAATAGTTTGACTGACCGTCCTCGCCAGCGCCACTGCGTGGGAGCTATCGATTCCAATTGCGCGCCCAGTGCACGACCCAGCGTGACCGGCATGGCGAGCGGCAATCGCTGCCGAGCATCACAGTAGGAGCCGGTGGTGAGTGCGCTTTCTGATTCGCCTTGGGCAATACGCTCCGAAAGCCGCCGACCCGCCACGTCCTGACAGGCGCGATCCGCCGACAGAACTTGGCCGACGAACAGGCGCAGCGTATCCAGCGGCGCATAGATGCGCTCGCGGTAGCTTGGCACTTGTCCGCGCACCATCGTTGTCAACGAGCGCGAAAACGCCTGATCGAATTCGCCGACATCGCCTTGAAGAAACTGTCGTCCAAACATCATTGCTTTCTGTCGAATCCGTTCAACTTTGGTATTCTCCATTTGGGCTGACCTCCTGTGTTGGTTGACTTTCGTTTCGCAACAAAAGCCTACCACCATCAGAAGTGTTCAGCCCACCTATTCCCGGGGCGTCAGGGGCTTAACCGAGTGCCATGAGTGTCTGACCCCATTTACCCGTTGTTTTTTCACGGCCAACGCGGGACTGCGGTAAAAACGGCGTAACGCTGACCAGGCGCGCGGTGAGGTTTCCGACCAGAACGCATCCCAGTCGCGATTTTCCGCACCCCATCGCACAAAGTCTGCGGTCGCGAGCGGTAATTGCTAAGCTTTCGGAATGGACAAAATTATCAAATTACATCGACAGTTCACCTTGAAGCGTACGTTGCTTTTGGTGGTGCTGACCACCGTTGCGACCGCGATCATCAAGCCGTATTTTCTGTATGGCGTTTCGTTCTCCTATCTGTGGCTACGATTGTTCATCGTCGGCGTGGTGATGTTGATCGCGTATATTTTTTGCGGCTTCTTGTACGAAAGAATGCTGCCGCAACGGTTTTGGCAGCGCTTTACGCTAGTGCAGGCACAGTTTGTCGCGCTGGTCGCCGGCGCTGTCGTCGGCACCATTGTTTCCGGTTTGGTGATTGGTCGCTCGCTAAACGAAATGGTGACCAACCAGGCAATTTTCTGGGGCATGGTGATTTTCACCGGTGCGGGCATCGCGTTGGGGGTATTGGCCGCTACCGTGTTGATCTATCGGGAACAAGCCGCGCGGGCGGCAGCGGAGGTCGCCAAAGCCGATGCGCTGCGACATGAACTTGAAAAACAAGTGCTCGAAGCCCGCCTGAAACTGATGCAGGCACAAATAGAACCACACTTCCTGTTCAACACATTGGCCAATGTGCAGCATCTGGTTGAGGCCAATCCACCGCTTGCGGCGAAAACGCTGGAAAGCCTGATCACCTATCTGCGCGCCGCCCTGCCGGAAATGCGCGAAGGCCGCACTACGCTCGGTCGCGAAGCGGATATGGCGAACGCGTATCTCGAAATACAGCAGCTACGCATGGGTGCCCGCCTGCAATTTTCAGTCGATGTCCCTGCCGAATTGCGCGCCGCGTCGTTCCCGCCGATGATGTTGCTGACGCTGGTCGAGAACGCGATCAAACATGGCATCGATCCGCTTCAACAGGGCGGAGAAATACGGGTGAGGGCGGTCGCGAGTGACGACGCACTGCTCGTTGAAGTGGCCGATACCGGTCAGGGACTCTCGCCATCTGCAGGTATGGGTATTGGCCTGCAGAATATCCGCGAGCGTCTGCAGACATTATTTGGAAAAACGGCGAAACTGGAATTGGAAGAAAATATGCCACGCGGCATGTTGGCGCGTATTCGCATCCGCATTGCAGAGAAAACATAATGCCGACCGCACTGATCGCCGACGACGAACCGCTGCTACGCGAACAACTCAAGTTGCGGCTGAAGAAACTCTGGCCCGAACTCGCTCTTGTAGCAGAGGCGGTCAATGGGGCGGAGGCGCTCACGCTTTTCGAGGCGCACGAGCCGGATGTTGTTTTTCTCGATATTCACATGCCGGTGATGACCGGCCTGGAAGCTGCACGCCTGATCGGGCGTGGCCGCAGCAAACGCGCGCACATCGCGTTCGTCACGGCATTCGATGAGCATGCGGTCGAGGCCTTTGAGCGCGGTGCGATCGACTATGTGCTTAAGCCATTCAACGAAGCACGCCTCGCGGAAACGGTCGCACGGCTCAAAGAGCGTCTGGATACCAATCGCGAATCCGGGCAGGCCACAGACGCAGCTGACACGGATCTCGCCGGCGTGCTGCGGCAACTCGGCACGCGCATGGGTCTCGTGTCGGATCAATATCTGCGCTGGATAAAGGCCAGTGTCGGTCAGACGGTGCGATTGATCCCCGTTGAAGAAGTGCTGTATTTTCAGTCCGACGAAAAATACACCCGTGTCGCACTCGAGGATTCAGAAGTCCTGATTCGAAAGCCCATCAAAGAGCTACTCGATGAACTCGATCCCCATCAGTTCTGGCAAATACATCGCGCTACCATAGTCAACACGCGCGCCATCGCCGGTGTTGTGCGCGGCATGCGCGATCAGGCCGATCTCAAACTCAAGGGACGCACCGAGACGCTAACGGTCAGTCGCAACTTCACCCATCTGTTCAAGCAGATGTAGCGCGTCCGCAACATCGGTCGCGAAACTTGCAAACTGTTGGGGTATGGCGTCGCCTAACCCAACAATATCCCCACGTGCACATAGATGGCCATTTGGTGGGTGTTTCGAGGCGTTTTTTTCCTGGCAGCCGCACCGACGCTGGTGTTTGCTGTTAACAATATCCCGCTCTTAGCCGCCGAAGCCCTTGCTAGTGCACGTGTGCTGGGTGCGACGTACAATACGACCAGCATGGTCAACCCCACTCATCAAGCTGGGCAAACTACCTCGCCGGCGTCACCACCGGTTGGCAAAGTAGTGTCAGAGCACGAGACCGTGCTCAAATACGAAGCGATTCTGAACAACGCCTCAGTGGGCATTGCCTTCACCAAGGATCGTATGATCCAGCACGCCAATCGCGCGTTCGAGGAACTTTTCGGCTGGCCTGAGGGCGGGCTGGCTGGACAATCCGGCCAAACGGTGTGGGGCTCGGCTGAGGAATATGCTGAGGTGGGCAGCGTCGTCGGCCCATTGCTGTCACAAGGCAAATCTGTAGAGCTTGAGCGCCGCATGAAGCGACGGGACGGCAGCTTGTTCTGGGGTCGGATTCAGGCACGACCCATCGATCTCGTCAGCCCCATTACTGGCGGCACCATCTGGATTATTGAGGACGTGTCAGAGCGCCGCCACGCGGTCGAGCGACTGCGCCGATTGAATGAAGAGCTTGAGCGTCGGGTGACAGATCGCACCGAGGAACTCGCGCGCGCCAATGAGAAGCTCAAGGAAGAAGTAAGCGAACGTCTGCAGGCCGAGGAGCGCGCGCGCCACCTTGCGTTGCACGATGCATTGACCGGATTGCCGAACCGTCGTCTGTTGCACGACCGCCTCGAACATACACTGGCGCAGGCGCGCAGACGGGATTGGCGGGTGGCCGTCATGTTTCTAGATTTCGACCGATTCAAAAATATCAATGACACACTGGGCCACGCCGCGGGCGATGAGGTCTTGCGCGAAATGGCCCGGCGACTTACCGGCGCATTGCGTGGTAGCGATACGGTCGCCCGCGTTGGCGGTGATGAATTCGTGATCGTGCTCTCGCAAACGCAGGTCGGCACCGATCTCGCGTTGGTCGCGGGCAAATTGATGGCCGAATTGAGCGCGCCCTGCAATATCGCTGATCGCGCCTTGCGCGTCACGCCGTCCATTGGCGTCAGCGTGTTCCCTGACGACGGCGACGATGCCACCAAACTGCTCAGTTATGCCGACGCGGCGATGTATCACGCCAAGGCGAACGGGCGCAGAAACGTGCAGTTTTATGCAGCAACCATGAGCGCCGTGTTGCAGGCACGGCTCAAGCTCGAAAATGATCTGCATCTTGCGTTGTCCCGCAATGAGCTGGAGCTCTACTACCAGCCACGCATCGAGTTTAGCTCTGCCCGTGTGGTGGGCTATGAGGCGCTGTTGCGCTGGAATCACCCACAGGATGGCTTGATATCGCCGGACGTTTTCATTCCGATTGCCGAAGATAGTGGGCTCATCATGCCCATCGGCGAGTGGGTGATCCACGAAGCCTGCCAGCAAATGAAGCGCTGGCGCGAAGCGAATTTCGTGGTGCAATCGATGGCGGTGAACCTTTCCGCGCGGCAGTTTTTTGACAGCAAATTATCTGATCGCGTCGCACAGGCGCTG
>JANNRY010000249.1:0-1885 GCA_031401935.1 Betaproteobacteria bacterium
TCGAGCCTCGATTGCTCTTTCGATCGGACAAGGCGAAATATGGCATACGCTAAGGAGCCTATGACCAGCGCGAAGAAAAGGCCGATAAGTATGGCGATGTCTGTTTCCACGTTCTAACGTCCGAGCTAAAGGGCGCCGCGCTTTTGCGGCGTCCAGCGACCAAGGGGAGCGAACTTGAGCGACGTGTTAGCTGTCATTGCGTTCCCTTTTCACCGCGCTGTCAGAACGCATTGACCATGCGATGAGGCCAAACACTAGCACGACGCCGCCGGCGACGAGGGCCGCCCCAGCTACTACGAAGCGCGAGACTGGGAAGCCGTAAATGATAACGAAGAGTCCGACGACCGCACAGCCGGCACCCAGTTGAACAAGCAATGTCATGGGCCGGAAAAGTTTCGGTTTACCGATATGCACGAAGGGGGCTCTTAGTGACAGCTAACGACTAAGTTGTGGGGCGGCGAAGCCGTCCCAAACGAACGACGAGTTAGAGGTCATGCTGCTCTCCGCTTTTGCATAGCACGCCACGACCACTCCACACCCAATGCTGGCGCGAACCACAACGGCAACCAGAACGCCATTAGGCCGACAAAGATCCCTGCCTCGGAGTCCTTCGGATTTTCTGAGAAGGCACGAGCCAGCAACCACACGACAATTCCAGTTATGGGCACGGATGCCACGTATGCCCCGACCATGCGAGGAAGAAAAATGACGATGATCTCGAAAGCCTTAAATTGATCCGGAACCGCAAGTCGGTTATCACGGAATGCCGCATAAGAGACACCGGTGGCGACAAGCGCACCTGCCAACAAGAGGACTGGAATCGGCGCGTCCCAACCGGCGACTGGCTCGTAGATGAAGCCGATGAGCCAAAACGCCGTCAAGAGAACGCTTATGGCAAACACTGTTCGGAGTGAATGCGTGCGGACTTTCATGATCTCTAACGTCCGAGCTAAAGGGCGCCGCGCTTTTGCGGCGTCCAGCGACCGAAGGGAGCGACCTTGAGCGACGAGTTAGAACGAAGTGCCGCCATCATTTTCCAGTAAATGCTATCGCTGCCACGGTAATCACCAGAAAGACTAGCCAACCCCACTTTTCTCGGCTTGTCATTGGCCGTGCAAGCAACGGATCAAAAAGCTTTGGTGCTCCAACTGCTCGCGCCAGACTTTGAGACTTTGGGTCGAGCCTCGATTGCTCTTTCGATCGGACAAGGCGAAATATGGCATACGCTAAGGAGCCTATGACCAGCGCGAAGAAAAGGCCGATAAGTATGGCGATGTCTGTTTCCACGTTCTAACGACCAAGGTAAATGGCGGCGCGCTTTTGCGCCGTCCAGCGACCGAAGGGAGCGATTTTGACCGCCGTGTTAGCCGTCACTTTTCCCTCTTACGGAAAACAAGCGCTCGAAAATTGGCGCAACAACCAGAAACGTGGGAATGCCAACGATAACAATTATGGTCGCGATGGACCAAGGTGGCAGGTACAGCAACAAAGGTTCAATCGCTCCAGAGGCAACGTCACACGACCAACCGGAATCGGCAACTCGGCCACCTCTGTCCAGACAGCTATCTACGGCAAAGAATTCGACAATAGCGCTAGTGGCGATGGCGGCGACTAAGAATGCAAGCCAGTTGCTCCAGTTTCCTCCGCGGATGAGTTTCATGACGGCTAACGACTGAGGTAAAGGGCGGCGCGCTTTTGCGCCGTCCCAGCGACCGAAGGGAGCGATTTTGACTGAAATGTTAGGGAGCATGCTTTTTGCGTTCGTCATTACGCCGTCTGCCCGTAACTAGTCGCGAAATACCCGCCCACAGAAGTGCCACGGCCAACACGACGACTATGAGGAGCTCACGAAACCAAAACGCGACGAAGTCCAGAACACTTGGAC
>JANNRY010000250.1:0-7705 GCA_031401935.1 Betaproteobacteria bacterium
GCTGGTTTGTCGAGACCGGCGTACCAGACACCTGGCTTGAAGAAAAAGCCGATGACAAAACCGACCGCGACGCACAGCCCTACCCATGCGGCCAGCGCGAGCCAGCGGCGCGGGGGTGCGGGCAGGGTTGAGGACACTTCTGCATTCATGGTTTTTCCTGTGATGCGACAATTAGTTGATACACAGTGTGACAGCAGAAAGCTTGTCGAAATTCACTCCATAAAAAATAGATTAGCGCGCCAGAAATTCCGCGACGGCTTCCCAGCCCGGCGTCTGATCGGCAAATTTTTTCATGATGATCAGCAGCGGCACCGCGAGCAGCATGCCGCCCACACCCCACAGCCAGCCCCAGAACAGCAGCGCCACGAAAACCACGGTGTGATTAAGTGCCAGCCGTTTTCCAACCAGCATCGGATTGATCAATTGGCCTTCGACAAACGTAATGCCGACAAAACAGGTCACCAGCAACAGCGCCTGACTGGTGGAATCCGTAAATGCCATCCCCGCCAGCAGCAGCAGCAGCGCGCTGGTTCCAGCACCGATGTAAGGAATGAAATTGAGCAGCGCCACCAAGACACCCCAGAACCACGGCATCGGCAAGCCAAACGCCCACGTAAGCAGCGTCACGCCGAACCCCAGGCCGATATTGATCATGCTGACGCTGGCAAAGTAAGTCGCCACATCGCGCTGCACCGTGCGCACCACGGTCACAGCGCGTACCTTGTCGCGAAAAATGGGTAGTACACGCACGAGTTTGGTCAGAAACAAGTTGCCAGACGACAGCAGAAAGTAGGCCAGCACCATCGCGCTGATAGCCGAAATGATAAAGCCTTGCGCCATCTGCAATAGCACGCCGGTCATGCTGAGCCCTTGCGCCGCCGCCTGTTTGGTCAGATCAGTCGTGTCTCGTGGTGCGATCAAATTGCCAAAACGAAAGCTGCGCACCCAGCGCAGAAACTCAGCCAATAGATTCTGTACCTGATCCGGCAACTCGGCCAGGACATCCCAAGCCGGTATCACCAATATTTCAATTGCCAGCACCAGCGACCCGACCATGGCCAGCATCACGATGGCAGCGCCAATGGGCTCAGGAATGCGAAATTTGGAAAGCTTGTCGACCACTGGTGTTAGCACCACTGCCATGACGATGCCGAACAAAATCGGCATCAATACCGCTCGACCAAAATAAAGTGCGGCCACAAGTGCCAGCACAAACATACCTACAATTGGCAGGGTGCCACGGGAACGTGCTCGTGGCGGGGCGACGACAACCGACGAATCTTCACTCGTGGTCAGCACAAACTCCACAGGTGCTGCATCAATAGCACCATCGGCAATCGCCGTGCCGTCATTGCTGGCGGCATCAGCGATTACCGACGGTGCGACTACATCCGTATTTGTCAGTTCAACGCCCGGCATCGAGCAGGCCCGCCAAGTCATCTGCATGTTCTTCTTCGATGGACAAAATCCATTCGAGCATGCGGCGCGTGGTGGTATCGTCGTTGCCGATCACTTCGATCATTTCCTTGTAGCTATCGATGGCGATGCGTTCTGCGACCAGATCTTCCTTGACCATGTCGATCAACGTATCGCCCGGGATGTACTCGGCGTGACTACGCTTGGTCAATGTATCCGGTGAAAAATCGGGCTCGCCACCCAACTGTACGATGCGTGTGGCGATTGCGTCTGCGTGTTCCTGCTCTTGCGTGGCGTGCTCCAGAAATTCTGCGGCGACAGATTCAGCGTGCACACCAGTGGCCATAAAGTAGTGCCGCTTGTAACGCAGCATGCAGACGATTTCGGTCGCCAGTGCTTCGTTGAGCAGTTTGAGAACCTGATCGCGATCAGCTGCGTATCCCTCGGTAACAGCACCCTCCTCAATTTTGCGTCTGGCGTTGGTGCGCAACTGCGCAACGCTGCTCATGGAACGGCTGCTCGGCGATGGACGCTTGTCGGTCAATTTAGTAACTTTACTCATGATGGTTATCCCCGTCTTTCTGGTATCTGTGTGGTTTGAACTAGCAAGCCGCCGACCTTGCGCAAGGCGCGCATGGTCGATAGCAAACTGATGGCCATGGTGACAAAACGTCGACCGCGACCGAGACTTGAAGAGGCATTGAAGCTCCAGATCACGCCAGCGGCGACGGCCGACGCTTTCAATAACTTCCAGCCGTTCTGAATGGAACGCTGCGACCGCCCCAACGCCTGCAAATCCCGCGCGACCAGGCGCCCGGCTTCTGCTGTTTCGTCGCGGGCGATATGGATGCGCGCAATCAAGGCCTCTCGCCGCTGCAATAAAGGTAACTGCGAAAGTAACTGCGGACGATGCGGAGCAGACATGACTACGCCTGCGTTGTCATTGGCGCGGTGGGTGCCAGCGCTGCTGCGTCGCGCCTGAGTTCCCCAGCACTATTGGCAAACAGCGTCGTTGAACGACGCAGTTGCGCGGACAAATAGAATCCGCCGCCAATCGTTAGCACGACAAACGTGCCCGCCAACGATAACGCAGCGGCCACGCGGTTCGGCGTATCCCAATAGATAGCCAGAATCAGGATCGCGACCATCACCAGACTGACCATCAGCAACGCACTAACCAGTGCGGCGCTCATGGCGAGTCTGACGAGACGGGCTTTTTCTTCCTGCACCTCGATCGATAACAACTCGACGCGCATTGCGACATGCTCGAGCACGGAACCGCCAAGCTGGCGAATGTGCGTCAGGAACCCATCGGTTCCCGTCGCAGATGTCGCCCCGGTCGTGGCCGACTGCATGATCAGCCTTCGCGACGAGTCGTAATCAACATGCCAACAAGCAAGCCAACACCACCAGCAACGGCGATGGACGTCCACGGATTGCCGTGTACATATTCGTCGGTAGCTTTGGCGGCGACTTTTGCTTGATGGACGGTCGCGTCCTGCAATTCGCAATAACGGGCCTTGGCGGTCTCAAGCTGCTCTTTGAATTTGTCGCGCGCAGCGGCAAGCGCATGGTCTCCACTACCGGCTGCACTTTTGAACAAAGCCTCGCCTTCGGACAGTAGCGCTTTAAAGTCGCTGACGACCTGATCCTTTGATTCAACCAGATTGTGTGCTTTCTCGGTCACGCGCTCGAGGCCATCGGCCCCGTTTGATGATGCTTTCATGGGATTGCTATTCATGTTGAACTCCTGTCGGGGTGGGTGGAAAAACTAGTTTTTGCGTCTAACGAGTCCTGCGATCAGGCTCACCAGAAACAGAACAATGAAAATGAAGAACAGCACTTGCGCGATGCTTGAGGCACCGGCGGCAATACCGCCAAAGCCCATGAGCCCCGCAACGATGGCGATGATAAAAAATACGGCGGCGTAGTACAGCATGGTCGGTCTCCTTGCGTTAATTTTGGTGTTCGCACGACAGCGTAATTGTTGCCTTCACGCTGCCCTTGCCACCATTGCAGATTACGCAGGCACCGGCTTGAATCGCATCAGACGGTTGGACGACCACTTGTAGGACAGACCCCGATTCCCTCAGCAGGAACTCGATAGCAGCGTAATTTTTCGTTTTTGCAAGCGGCGTTCGATCTCGCAATCACCGGCTCGTCACGAAAAAAAATCCCGCATCTGCGGGATTTTGGTCTGGCAATAACTGGACGGGGTGGGGTGGGGCTGAACTAGCCGGTCCGCAATTCCTGCAATGTGGTCCGCACACTGTCGTAGTCTGCGGACTTATCGAAAAAGTAGTCTGCGCCTAACTTCATGGCGCGCTTTTTAATTTCCGGAAACGGGTGGTTGGTAAATACGATGATCTTCGGCTGCGGGTTTAAATTGGCGCTGCGCAATTTTTCGATCACGGCCATGCCGCTACCTTCACGCAGCTTCAAGTCAACAATAACAGCATCGACCGGATGCGCGATGATCGCGGCGACCGAGTCAAGCTCGGTATCCGAAAAGCCAATGATTTCAACCTCGCCTGGTACGTGCAAAAAATCCAGCAGCAGGTCCCGCACATGTAGGGAATCCTCCACCAGATATACCCGTAACGGCCGGTTTACCGAACCTTCCATAAAAATCTTTGCCTGCAAAGTTTTTGGCAGCGATGATTTGCTGCCATTTGATCCCGCATTCATTTGTTGCGCATGCATGTTTCGCCTACTGGATGATGCCGTTTTTGATCCCGTAGTAAGTCAAATCCGCATTGCTATGCATACCCATTTTTTCGAGCACGCGCGTGCGGTAGGTACTGATCGTTTTTACACTAAGAAATAATTCGGTCGCGACTTCGGAAACACTGCGCCCGGCCGCAAGCTTGCAAAATACCTGAAACTCGCGCTGCGATAGCGCGCCATGAAGTGGCGCAGTGGACGCGTCAGGCGTTTCCGCGAGCAGCTCTGCCACTTCGCTGCTGATGTATTTACGGCCTTTTCGCACCGTACGCAGCGCAGTCACCACTTTTTCGGGTGCTGACTCCTTGGTCAGATAACCTGATGCGCCTGAACGCAACATATTTACGGCGTATTGCTCCTCTGGATACATCGAGAGGATCAATACCGCCATGTCGGGCTTTAATGATTTCATGCGCTTTAACACATCAATGCCGCTTTGCTTTGGCATCGAGAGATCAAGCAATGTCACGTGGATTTCCTGCTCCCGAACCGCTTTAAGCGCGTCTTCGCCATTACTGGCCTCGGCAACCACTTCGAACTCACCCGTCTCTTCGAGCAAGTTTCGCAGACCCGCGCGAAACAGCGCGTGGTCATCGGCGATCATTACTTTGGTTTTATCGAGCATAAGGGGGAAAACTCCGGATGGAATCTATTCGGTGACAAAGCGCATTGCCCAAAGATATTACTTGATTACTCAGGGGCGATGCGTAGGGTAATGGTGTGGTTTCCTGTAGGACAAACGCTGACGCCGTTGACTACAAGTTTTGCATGGCGGTGCCGCTATTACTACTTGCGAATGAACAGCAGTCCGATCCCCGCCACTAACGCACCCACACCGACCCATATCGGTATGTTGACTGTTTCAGTGTCTTTTACCGACAGCACGAGCGGCCCCAGCTTTGCCTGATGTGTATCCTTGGTGTAGGTAAAACCACCGTACAACAGCCCCAGGCTGCCTGCGATGATCAGTGCGATTGCCAATATTTTTACGGGACTCATTTCAACTGCTCCTGTAGAGATTTATTGTTATTTGTGTCATTTGCGGCAGCGGCATCTGGCGGACCTGCTCGGTCTGCCAGACGCCGCGCTGTTTCAGTTACAAGCGCCGTCCCTGAATCAGGCGAACCGCGATCACCACCACGGCAATCACCAGAAGAATGTGAATGAACCCGCCCATTGTGTACGACGAGACCAATCCAAGCGCCCAAAGGATGACTAAGAGAATTGCGATGGTTTCCAACATGTTCGTTGCTCCTGATTATGTCGGCTAGTGACTAGCGACCTTTGACGCGCAGATCGTTCTTGACCGATGTCACGCCCTTGATGCCGCGTGCAATCTGGCCCGCTTTTGGCACATCGCCAGCATCGCTCACGAAGCCGCTCAACTGAACCACACCCTTGAAGGTCTCTACGTTGATTTCAGCCACTTTCAATGTTGGCTCATTGAGCACGGCTGCTTTAACTTTGGTGGTGATGACGGTGTCGTCGATGTATTCGCCGGTACCTTCTTGTTTGGACGTCGATGCGCAACCGAGCATGGTGGCCAACAGGATGGCTGGGATGATGGTGAAAAGTGATTTAAGTTGTTTCATGGTTAATCTCCAAGTGAATGTAAGTGAAAGACGAGTGATACAAAACTACAAACGAAATTGATTGCTGTGAAACGGTGTTGTCGATCACGTGCCGTAGGACTTGGTAAACGACTCGCCCGACGGTGTTCAATTTCAGATGAAGCGCCAACCACCACAAGGTACGCCGCGAGACGGTAAACGGTTATCGGCAGACGCCTACAAGCGTGTAGGACGCGGGCGCAACCGGTTGTAGTCGCATGCCGACGAAGTGTGGCAGTGCAGACGATGCACGACTGTCCACTTTCATTTCGAACGAAGAGAGAATTCTGCGTTTACACCGCGCCAGCATCACAGCAGATTTCTCACTCGATAAAACCGGGTTCGAAGTGACAGGCGCGCGTATTGCAGGGCGTGGGCGATGGGCCTTGTGATGGAGTGGGAACTTCTAAAAACCGCATTCCCGTTGCGGCAGTGTGACTCAGTGCATGCTGCGGTTTGGCTGCTCGAAAAAGAACCGCAACATTTCGCGCGTGGCATCGGGCCCGCTTGCATCGGTGTGTGTGCCTGCGGCATCGCCACCCGACCATGCGTGCCCTGCGCCGTGTACCAGCCAATGTTCTGCTGCGGCTTGACCGCTGGCGTCGCGATGGATTGAGCGCGTGAAACGCCGGCCGCGGCTCGAAACACCATGTTCAATATGTGTGCCGCCAGCAGACTGGCCGCCATACTCAGCGCCGCCAAAAACTGCCGCAATGACTTGTTCACCATTACGTGAATGCACCGTATGATCCCGGTCGCCGTGAAAAACAATCGTCCGAACATGCGCATGCGATTGTGTGCCTGCGCCTGACGCATCACGATTTGCGTTGCCACTTTTCATCACCGTGAGCGCCTCCATGACGTTGCTCGCCGCACCGCGTGGCAGGCCGGAATGCACACCGACGGCTGCAAAAATTTCCGGATATGCCTCAGCCACGATGGTGGCCATGGCCCCGCCGGCAGACAGACCGGCGATGTACACCCGACATGGATCGATGTTGTGTTGCTTTATGACTGCCTCGGTCATGCTGGCAATGAACGCCGGTTCTCCCCGACCGCGATACTGATCGTTTGGCTGAAACCAGTTCCAGCAGCGTGAAGAATTCGCTGCCTGCGATTGCTCGGGGTAGAGCACAAAAAATCCCTGCGCACGCGCCGCCACGTTCATGCCGGTACCGGCGGCGAAATCATCAGGATTTTGCGTGCAGCCATGCAGCATTACCACCAGCGGCAATGGCTGGCCCGTATAAATTGGTGGGGTGTAGAGCTTGTAACGCAGCGTTTTGGATGCATGGCGATGTGTGCCGCTCGTGAAATCACCGGCGCCTGTGTTGGTGTTGTCATCGACAAACGCTTCTTCCGGGGGCATCTGTACACCATCGTCATGCGCCACCTCGGTCGCCACAATATCTGGCTCAGCGACATCGACGTCGACGTCGTCACGTTTTACCTCGAACACATTTCCGCCCGGCATGGTTGCTGTGGCATCGAGCGTAATGCAACCTGGCTTCATATCGTTAGCCGGATCGAATGTTGATGACCCGTCCGATGGTGTACCGGCTATCGGCACGTCGCCGCGCAGTGCGCGTTGTATCGCTGCGGTGGCGTCGCTGAGTTGCCCCGCGCGCGTCAGCCGAGTGGCGTCGCGCATGAGCTGCTGAAGGGTTTCGTTCATGCAAACTTTCTAAAGATGGCGATACAGATTGTGCGTGGCGTCGCACTGTAAATATGTCGGCACGCGGACGCAGGCCTCTTGACAACGGATCTGTCATTGCATGTTGGGCGTAAACGGCGCATTGAAAGAGGGCTTCCAAAAAACCGATGGCGACGGCTGGCCTATATGTGCGTCGACTGTGCTTCGACAGGCTCAGCACGAATGGGGATTTTTAGAATTCCAGAAAGCGAAACACCAGCGCTGGCGCGCCTCTTCAGGCACATTTGTGCCACGAGGCGCG
>JANNRY010000251.1:0-9063 GCA_031401935.1 Betaproteobacteria bacterium
TTATAAGCCAGCCAATTGCGGGAGCAGCAAAATTTTAGGTATGTTGTCCCCAAAATCCTGATGCGATCACCCTACGAGAGCTTTCCAAGATGTGCGGCATCGCCGGAATTCTGACCAATCGTTCCACAAATACGCCTGAGCGCGCCGAGCTCGCCGCAATGATCGCGCGTTTGCATCATCGCGGGCCAGATGGGAAAGGCATGTTTATTGATGGTGCAATTGGCCTCGCGCATGCGCGGCTAAGCATTATCGATATTGCAGGTGGTCAGCAACCCATTCACAACGAGGACGCCACCGTGCAGGTGGTGTTCAACGGCGAAATTTTTAATTACGTTGAACTGCGTCAGCAATTAATTGCGCAAGGCCACAGGTTCTACACAAAGTCGGACACGGAAGTCATCGTTCATCTATACGAGGAGCACGGCGAGCGATTCGTCGATCACCTCAATGGACAATTCGCGATTGCACTTTGGGATACAAAACGACAAAGCCTGTTGCTGGCGCGCGACCGTACCGGCGTTCGACCTTTGTTCTACACCGAGGCCGACGGACGTTTTATTTTCGCCTCTGAGGTGAAAGCGCTGTTTGCGTTGCCCGAGGTTCGACGCGTCGTCGATATTCAGGCGCTCGCTGAAACTTGCACGTACTGGTCCCCATTGGCACCAAGAACCGCTTTCGACGGCGTGTCGTCGCTACCGCCCGGCCATGTGATGATAGTTGCCCACGGCGTTCGACGGTCGTTCTGCTACTGGGACTGGACTTTCCCCTATGTTGAATCCCACCAAGGTGGCAAACCGCATCGCGCCGAAGCTGACTACGCGGCTGAGTTGCGTGAACTGATGATCGATGCTGTGCGGCTGCAACTGCGTGCTGATGTGCCGGTTGGCGCGTATTTGAGCGGGGGACTGGATTCATCGATCATTACTTCAATTGTTCGAAATTTCTCCGATACCCCGTTGCGGACGTTTTCGCTGACGTTTGACGACCCCGAATTTGATGAAAGTGCGCATCAGCAAGAGATGGTCGATTATTTGCGTACAAGCCATACGTCGATACGCTGTACGCATGCAGATATCGCGGCTGACTTTCCACGCACAATTTTGCATACCGAATCAACAATCGTTCGTACTGCGCCTGCGCCGCTCATGTTGCTGTCCGGCCATGTTCGCGAAGCGGGATATAAAGTGGTACTGACAGGTGAAGGTGCGGATGAAGTATTTGGTGGTTACGATTTGTTCAAGGAGGCGAAGATCCGCCGTTTTTTGGGGCGCTCACCTGAGTCCACCTCGCGGCCACGCATCCTCGAGCGGCTGTATCCGTACCTGAAAAATTCGCCGGCGGGCGGGCGGGCAGGAGCGTTGACACAGGCCTTTTTCCGCGACGGGTTGGAGCACGTTAATCAACCGTATTTTGCGCACATTCCGCGATGGAGTACCACGCGACGTATTAACCAGTTTTTCTCGCGCGAAACGCAAGACGCTATTGGCAACTGGGATCCTTACGCAGCCATCATGGCGACGCTACCAAGCGGCATGGACAGGTGGAAACCGCTATCGCGAGATCAGTATGTCGAGGCGCATACGCTGATGTCCGGGTATTTGCTTTGCTCGCAGGGGGATCGCGTTGCAATGGCCAATTCCATCGAGGGGCGTTTTCCATTTCTCGATCACCGTGTGATCGAATTTGCTAACCAGCTGCCCCCACAGTTGAAATTGCGTGGGCTCACCGAAAAATATCTGCTCAAGAAATCGATGGCTGGCCTGCTGCCTGAATCGGTGCGCACGCGACCAAAGCAGCCCTATCGTGCACCTGACAGCCAGAGTTTCTTCAATGCAGGGCGCGCAGTGGATTACGTCGCCGAACTATTCAGTCCATCGAAAATATCTCGCGCTGGCTATTTCGATGGCATTGCGACGACCAAACTATTTGAAAAATGTCGCGCGGGACGTGCCATAGGATTCGCCGACAACATGGCATTCGTGGCAATTTTGTCTACGATGCTGTTACACGAACAACTCGTCCTCGGTCATGACATGACCGCGTTAGCGCATACTTCTTCTTTGCCCTCGCCAGCAGGCTGAGGATACGATTCGCGGGCCTCCATGCTGCTCCACCATTTTTTTGACGACACAACACATCGTTTGCCTGACAAAGTCGCGCTGATTTGCGATGGCCAGCGAGTCACCTATGCCGAACTCGATAAACGCGTAGACCAGCTAGCAAGGATGTTGCGCGCGCGCGGCATTGAACGTGGCGAACGCGTGGCACTTTTTCTGGATAACAGTCTGGAAATGGTCGTCGGCGTGTATGCGGCACTTCGAATCGGCGCGGTCATCATGCCTGTCAATCCATTGACCAAGCACGACAAACTTACCTTCGTCCTAAACGACGCGCGCGCAAGTGCGTTAATCACAAGTGCTGCATTCAGCGGAGTATGGGCTTCTGCATTGGCCGCCAACGCGTCAATCCGCACTTGCGTAGTCGTTGCCGATACCGGTAAAGATCATTCCGCTAGTGAGCTGTCAGATCGATGTGTTCGCTATCCATTACCCAATGCGCCCATCCTAGATGTAGATTTCGCAGATCACATCATCGATCAAGATCTCGCAGGCATCATCTATACATCGGGCTCGACGGGTAACCCGAAGGGCGTGATGCTGACCCATCTCAATATGGTTTCAGCAGCGCGTTCAGTGAGCGGCTATCTTGGCCTTATGCAAAACGACGTCATTCTTTGCGCGTTGCCGCTGGCATTCGACTACGGGCTCTATCAATTGTTGATGGCGTTCAAGGTTGGGGCCACGTTGGTACTCGAGCATTCTTTCACCTTCCCAATCAAAGTACTCGAACGTATGTCGGTAGAGCGAGTCACCGTGTTTCCCGGTGTGCCAACAATGTTTTCAATGTTGATGAATTTGAAGGGGTTGGAGAAATTTGATCTTGCGTCGTTGCGAATGATCACCAATACCGCTGCGGCGCTATCGGAGGAACATATCCACCGCCTGCGTGCGACCTTTCCACAAGCAACACTGTTTTCGATGTATGGCCTGACAGAGTGCAAGCGTGTCTCCTATCTGCCGCCTGAGCAATTGGACATCCGGCCTACAAGTGTTGGCCGCGGCATGCCAAATGAGGAGGTCTGGTTGGTGGATGATGCCGGGCAAAGACTGCCCAACGGGTCTACCGGTGAACTCGTCGTTCGCGGCGCGAATGTGATGCGCGGCTACTGGGAAAATCCCATTGAAACCGCGGAGCGGCTCAAGCCCGGCCCGATCGCGGGTGAAATGGTGCTGTATTCGGGCGATCATTTTCGGTCAGACGACGAGGGCTGGCTTTATTTTGTCGCGCGCCGGGATGACATCATCAAGAGTCGTGGTGAGAAGGTCAGTCCCCGCGAGGTCGAAAATGCAATTTACAGTCTGGACGGGGTACTGGATGCGGTTGTCGTTGGTGTTCAGGATGAATTACTGGGCGAAGCAATCAAAGCGTTCGTGGTGCAGAAGGATGGATACGCACTGACTGAACGCGATGTGATTCGGCACTGTCTCACTCGGCTGGAAAATTTCATGGCACCCAAGTATGTAGAGTTCGTCGTGGAATTGCCCAAGACTGATACAGGTAAAATCAAGCGGACGGGACTCATATAATAGTTTGCAAAGTTACGATAAAAAACTGTAGAACCAGCATTGGTGGGCATCGTAGGCGAAAAATGATCCAGAAGCCGCACCAGTGCTAGAGTTTGCTAACTTATCTGAGTTTGTCATGTCGACAACTCAATTCCAGCTCAGGATTCCATGCAAGACATCAAGAATTTGGCGCGCAAGTTTATTTTGGATAACTTTATGATGAGCACGGGGGCGGCCATCGCAGACGATGCCTCATTCATGAAGGGCCACATACTGGATTCCACCGGCTTTATCGAGTTGATTCTTTTTATAGAAGAAACCTTTGACGTAATGGTCGATGATGCGGAGATGCTGCCGGAAAATTTTGACAGCTTGCTCAACATCGAGCGTTATGTTGAGCGCAAACATGTCGGACTTGCGCGGCACTGAGCCGACGACCTGAAATAATCCGCCAAGACAACAGACAATGAATTCGCCCAAACTCAATCGGGATACGCTTGCCATCGATTGCGAGGCGGAAGCGAACCGAATTGCGCAGCGAATGGTCGAGATTGTTGGCACCCAATTGCGTCGCCGTGGCGTTGTCATTGCGATCTCTGGTGGTGTCGACAGTGCGGTTTGTGCGGCGCTCGCGGTGCGTGCGTTTGGCAAGGCAAAAGTTTACGGATTGCTGCTGCCGGAAACGGATTCCTCGCCCAGTAGCCTCACCCGTGGAAGAATCATTGCAGAACAGTTTGGATTTGCATTCGCGGTCGAGGATATTGCGCCAACGTTGTCCGCGCTTGGCTGTTATCGCTGGCGAGATGAAGCCATACGCGCCGTGTTTGCTGATTTTGGGCCGGACTGGAAAAGCAAGATTGCGATTTGTGGTGGGCTGGATGGAACATTCAACTACTTCAAGTTGGTGGTGCAATCGCCTGCGGGCACGTTGTTTGAGAAGCGCTTGCGACCCACCGAATACCTGCAAATTGTCGCGGCCACTAATTTCAAGCAGCGTGTGCGAAAAACGATTGAATATTTCCACGCAGATCGACTGAACTATGCCGTTATCGGCACGCCTAACCGGTTGGAATACGATCAAGGATTTTTTGTCAAAAACGGTGATGGTGCCGCCGACTTGAAACCCATCGCGCACCTATACAAGTCTCAGGTTTATTCACTGGCCCGGTACTTGGGTATCCCCGACGAAATTTGTAGCGCGGCACCATCCACGGATACATATAGTTTGCAGCAAGGACAGGATGAGTTTTATTTTGCGCTGGCCTACGAAGACATGGATATCGCACTGTGGTCTTTCAACCACGGCGTGCCAGTAGAAGAATTAGCCACCCACTTGGAAATTCCAGTCAGCCGCGCTACCTATATTTACAACGACATCGTCGCCAAGCGGGTCGCGACCCGGTACCTTCACGCTGCAGCGGCTTTGGTTGAGCCGGTGACAGAGTTATTTGTTTGACCGTCCAAGCGTTGCCAGGACCCGAATAGACATGACTTCAAATGCGGGCGATGAGGCAATTCGGAGTGGCGTGGTAACGAAGGCCAAAGCGCTCGTTGGCGACGAGCGGGAATACACAGTTACCGTTGCCGATGTGTTGGAGGAAGAGGTAAAAATTTGTTCGCTCTGGCGAATGGGGCTCGTTGCCTCTCACTCTTACGAATCAAAATTTGATTGGTACTATCGGCGCAACCCGGATGGCCCGCCAAGCGTAATATTTTTACGCCACAACAGCGAAGTTGACGCGGTAGGTGCCACATCGGTCGCACCCCGACGGATGCGCTTCAATGACGTCTCGTTTGTGACTGGCGTTCTCGTGGATTTTGTTGTCAGGCCGGAGCATCGAACGTTCTTTCCCGCCCTGATCCTTCAAAAGGAGATGCAAAGACATTCACTCCAAATACACCCCATAGTCTGGGGGTTGCCCAACCCTAAGGCGACCGCCGTATTCCGTCGCGCGGGATATCAATGCATTGGGCAGATGGGACGCTATGTTCGTGTGTTGCGTTCTGCCGGCTATTTGACTCGTCACTTTCCCGGATGGATGAGCCGCATCGTGGGTCCGATCATTGATTTAACCCGTCTGGCTGCGCTCATGTTCCGCTGCGCCGCAACGCGTGGCTACACGGCCCAGTGGCAGGATCGTCCCGATGCCCGCTTTAACGATCTTTGGGCGCGAAGCGGTAAACACGATCAGTTGATGGGCGTACGCGATGAAAAATATTTGAACTGGCGATTCGTTGATTGTCCGCTGGCGGCAAATACGTTTTTTACCCTTGTGTCGATTCTGGATCAACGTCTCATTGGGTACGCAGCCTGTGAGTTTGAGCAGCAAACGTTACACGTGCGCGACTTTCTGGTTGACTCAAACGTCGCTGGCGTGTCGGAGCGCCTCTGGTGCGAACTCGCCCGAGAGGCGTTTCACAAAGGCTGCGCAAGTCTTTCCGTTGAATTTTTTGGCGCTGAGCATGTGCACCGGGAACTGAACAACGCCGGTTTGACAGCACGCACCCAAAGTCCACTTTACGCAGTGCGCAGCGATCAGTCCTCTGCAATACTGAGAGAGTCGCAGATGTATATTACCTGTGCAGACTTGGATGCCTAGCGCTGGGTTTGATTGGTGGGATTGTCGGCAACTGATTTTTCCTATGGCTGAGAAGGGCGCAAAAATATAAAGTCGGTGTTGCCTCTGGTCTGGCAATGCGGTTAAATATAGGCATGACAGCACGCATCGTAGCTGCTGCGCACAATTAAAACAGACTAGAAATACTCACTATGCATGCTGAACAAATCCGCGCCATCGTCGCCGAACACGGACGTTTATCGGTAAACGTCAACGAATTGGCCGATGATGGTGACCTCTACACTGCGGGATTGACGTCGCTTACCACCGTTAATCTCATGCTTGCCTTGGAGGATCACTTCGACGTTGAATTCACCGACGCAATGCTCGGTCGAAAGACGTTTGGATCGATCAGGTCTCTATCAGAGGCAATTGAGGATTTGGTTGGCCGGTAAGAACATGCAAGACCAAAATCGTACGGAGAGCGCTATGCCAGATTCGTTACCGCAATCGAATGATTTTCCAGCACTGCTAGAGCGAACTCATGCAATCGGACGCGAAATTATTGCGCCGCATGCAGATGATGTGGATCGCGCCGCACGTTTTCCTGAAGAGTCTTTTGCTGCCCTGCGTAGTGAGAAATTCCTAAGCGCTTACATCCCAGTCGAATATGGTGGTATGGGACTTAGCATCACAGAACTATCAAAGATTTGTGAGGCACTGGGCCAGTATTGCGCGTCAACCGCCATGGTCTTTGCCATGCACCAGATTCAGGTCGGCTGCATTGTCCATCACGCTCTTGGCTCTTCATTTTTCAGGGATTACGCCCGCGACATGGTGAGCAAGCAGTATTTGCTTGCGTCTGCTACGACTGAATTGGGGATTGGTGGTGATGTTCGCTCCAGCATTTGCGCAGTAAAAATCGAAGGCGACCGTTTTACGCTCGAGAAGCAAACACCGGTTATCTCTTACGGGGCATCGGCGGATGCAATTCTTGTCACTTGCCGAAAGTCAGAAGAGGCATCGCGGAGCGATCAGGTTCAGGTGTTGGTTCGAAAACAGGATTACACGCTGAAGCAACTTTCCGGCTGGGACACCCTCGGCTTTCGGGGTACCTGCAGCTTGGGGTTTGTGCTGACATCAGCTGGAAGCATTGAACAAATTCTGCCCGGTCCATATGCGGCCATCCACAGTAAAACCATGCATCCTTTTGCGCATAGTGTCTGGGGCTCGCTGTGGTTGGGGATCGCGACAGATGCGCTTAATCGGGCGCGAACGGCAGTTCGTGCCGAGGCGCGCAAAACCCCAGGCGTGATACCGATATCTGCGACCCGGCTTGCAGAGGCCGATATCGTGCTTTTTTCGATGCGCAGCAATGTGCATCTCACTGTTGCCGACTACGAGAAATTGCTTATTGAAGATGTGGCGGAATCTTTTTCACATTTCGGTTTTGCAATCAAGATCAATAATCTGAAAATCAGTTGCTCACAATTGGTCATCGACATCGTCAGCCGCGCAATGCTCATTTGTGGAATCGCTGGGTACAAGAATGATTCCAAGTTGAGTCTTGGCAGGCATTTGCGAGATGCCCATGGCGCGATGGTGATGGTCAACAATGATCGTATTCTAGGGCAAAGTGCCACGATGCAAGTCGGCCAGCGGGACAGCTAATTGTCATGCGCAGGCAAGATCTTGCGTCCGCTCTGAATAACTACTTAGCGTTCAATGCCAACATCGATGAACATTGAATGAAGCGCATTGCAGCACTCGATCCATCGACCTACAAGCGCCATCTGATACACGGCGAAAACCGTGCTTGGGCAGAAACCAACTGTTATAGCGATGTGATGATTGAGCTCCTGCATGGGTTGGGGCATGAACCCATTGCGGCACTAGCGTTCACATTCACAATTGATTTTGAGTTTGATCAATGGACGTTTTTCAAATTCCCGGATGCTGACCTACTCGATCTTTATGGTTTGGACATACAGGAGTTGGCAGTCTGGCGTCCACTCGTTGATCACATCTCCGAGCAGGTTGCAGCAGGTCGGCCCGTGCTTGTTGAGCTTGATTCCTACTTCCTGCCAGATACCGCTGGAAGCGCATATAAGCGCGCGCATGTAAAGTCCACAGTCGCGGTCAACGAGATTGATACAGAGTACCGCCACCTCGGCTATTTTCACAATCAAGGTTATTACACGCTTGAAGGTGCCGATTTTTCAGATGTGTTTCAACTGGAAGGACTAGTCCATGAGCGCATGCTGCCTCCCTACATCGAATACGTGAAATCCGGGCCTGCTTTTGAGGCGCTGAATTCAGGCCAATTGGTCGAAGTATCACTTTCAAGATTAAAGAAACATTTGGCTCGCGTGCCGCGCGATAACCCGTTTGTACAATTCAAGGCTCGTTTCGTACAGGATCTCGAATGGCTTATGAGTGCGGACATGGAAAGTTTCCATGCGTATTCTTTTGCAACATTGCGTCAATATGGTGCCTGCTTTGAACTGAGTGAAACTTATCTACGCTGGCTTGGCCAACAGGGTGTGAACGAATTAGAGCCCTCGCTGTTGGCGTTCCAAAAAATTTCCCAAACGGCAAAGACGTTTCAATTTCAGCTTGCGCGTTCGATGGCGCGACAAAAACCGCTGGATCTTTCGCCGCTTGACGCGATGGCAGCGCATTGGGAACTAGGCATCACGGCGTTGCGTCACCAACACGGCTAACTCTTAACTCCATGACACCTCTGCCCCTGTCTGTCATCCCTGCTATTAACCTGGCTACCATTGCGCTTGAAGATGTCTGGCAGTTGTTGCGTTTGTATCCAGTTGTTTGCGTTTCTCCAGAACAATTGGACTCGTTTTCGACAGATTGTCTCGAGG
>JANNRY010000252.1:0-2579 GCA_031401935.1 Betaproteobacteria bacterium
CACATTTGTGCAGGCAAGCATACGTTCCAATGGCAAGGTCATCCCCATCGCCCAGCGCGAGGAAGACACAAAATTCCAGTCTGTTTTCATCAGCAAAACCGATTCGGGCATCAAGAAGCTGGAAGACCTGAAGGGCAAGCAAGTTTCCTTTGGCTCGCAATCTTCCACGTCAGGTCACCTGATGCCACGCAGCTTCTTGCTGCAAGCCAAAATTGACCCAGAAAAAGACTTCAAGCGTATCGCCTATTCCGGTGCACACGATGCAACGATTGCTTCGGTCGTGAGCGGCAAGGTCGATGCGGCGGCACTCGATATTACCGTTTGGAAAAAATTTGTCGCTGAAAACAAGGTTGACACCAAAGCCGTTGATGTTTTCTTCACCACACCCGGCTTTTACAATTACAACTGGGCCGTGCATGCCGACATGCCGGCCGATATGCGTGCAAAAGTGACCAAGGCGCTGCTCGATATTGATCCCGCCACACCCGAAGGCGCGGAAATTCTCAAACTCAATCGCGCCACCCGCTATATCCCCACCGATGCGGGCAATTACAAGGGTATCGAGGCCGCGGCACGCAGCGCAGGTTTGTTGTAACACCGCATCGGCTACACGTCGTTGAAGCTCCAAACCAAGCAACTTAGCGCGCGCCATCCTGCGGCGCGCGCCGGGACGCCTGCGGCCCTTAGCGATGCATCGGTTGACATCGCTGCGGGCGAGCAGGTTGCCATCATCGGGCCGTCCGGTGCGGGTAAGACCACGCTACTAAGCGCGCTTGCCTGCGCCCTTCAGCCGACCGTTGGCAACGTCTTAATCGATGGCCACGACCCGTGGCAATTGTCGCGACCGCATTTGCAACTGCTGCGGGGTCGGCTCTACCTTGCCCCACAGGTGCCACCGCTGCCGCCGCGCCAGCGGGTGGTGACCTCGGTGCTGGCGGGCAGCCTTCCGGCGATGGGTTTCTGGACAAGCTTGCGATCATTGTTTTATCCGCAGAACATCTCTGGCGCGCATGCGGCACTAGAGAAGTTTGACCTGAGCGAAAAAATATTTGATCGCGTGGATCGGCTGTCCGGCGGCGAGCGCCAGCGTGTGGGTTTGGCGCGGGCACTGGTCTCACCGGCCACCCTTTGGCTAATCGACGAGCCATTGTCGGCGCTCGATCCGACGCGCGCCAAACAAGTCATGGATTCGCTTATCGCGGAAGCGCGCGCGCGCGGCGTTACCTTGGTGATGACGCTGCATCAGGTCGATGTTGCACTGGCCCGCTTTGAGCGCATTATCGGATTGCGTGATGGCAAGGTTGCCTTCGATCTTCCTACCAGAGAAGTCACGCCAGAATTACTCCGGCAGCTCTATTTGCAACACGAAGAAGAGCTAGTCGGCCCTGCCCCCGACAATTCCGCAGAAACCAATGCCGACGCGGCAACGCCCGTGATGCATTGCCGTTAACGATGCCGCACGCAACGCCTGGCACCGCGAAAACACACGCCGTCCCAAGCCGCGATCCTGCCTGGATTGGACGCGTGTTCTGGATCTCGCTGGCAATCGTGTTGCTCTGGCCGCTAATGGTAGCCACCGAATTCAAACCGTGGCTACTGTTTGACGCGCAAAGCCGCAAATCCACATGGCAGTTCGTCAAGGATTTCTTCCCACCCGTGATCAACCAGGAGTTTTTGCTGCTGGTGGCGAAGGAAACATGGCGTACGGTGGCGACCGCCACGGCCGGCATGACACTCGCGTTGCTATTGGCCATCCCGCTCACGCTGCTATCCACCAGTGCGCTCTCCATTTCAGCGCTGAGCGGGCGCATGGCACCGCTGCCGTTTGCCTTCAGACAAGTACTTCGGTTCACATTAATCCTGCTGCGCAGCGTGCCAGAGCTGGTCTGGGCACTCGTGTTCGTGCGCGTCGTCGGATTAGGCCCGACAGCCGGCGTGCTGGCCATCGCGTTGACTTACGGTGGCATGCTCGGCAAGGTCTACGCAGAAATTCTGGAAAGTGGCGAAGCCCATGCCAGCGCCACACTGATGCGTAATGGCAGCGGGCGCATGCAGGCGTTTTTCTATGCCTTGCTGCCGCAGAACGCGGCGGAAATTACCTCGTACACGGTGTATCGATGGGAATGCGCGATTCGATCTTCCGTGGTGCTGGGTTTTGTTGGTGCGGGTGGCCTCGGGCAGCAGATGGACAACTCGATGAAAATGTTCAATGGCGGCGAAGTGGCCACGATGTTGATCGTCTTCATCATGCTGGTGGCCTTGGCTGATCGCGTCAGCAGCTGGCTGCGCAAGGAAATCGGTTGATGAGCCGTCCGCCGCGCGCGCCGCCGATATTCGACGCACGCTGTCGCGCGTGCTGGTTTGGTGCCCTGTTGTTGGGGCTGATTGTCGTCAGCTTCTGGAGCCTCAACCTCGATTGGCGCGCATTTTTTTCGGTTGAGGCCGGTGAAAGCATGCTGCGCTTCGTCCGCGAATTTTTTCCGCCGGATGTATCAGCGGTGTTCCTCGCCAAAGTGTGGGTTGGTGCCGTGGAAACATTTGCCATGTCGCTGCTGGGAACCATTCTGGCCATGGCGTTG
>JANNRY010000253.1:0-9660 GCA_031401935.1 Betaproteobacteria bacterium
GTGCTGCGAAATTATTTGCGGACGCCAGATAAATTTGCTCGCGAACGGTTGGCCTCACCGGAGGCGCAGTTCGATTTCCCACTGTGGTGGATCGAGCGCATCAAGAAGGAGCAGCCAACGCATTGGGAGTCGGTACTGCTATCGGCGCGGTCACATCCACCCATGTGCCTGAGAGTGAATGCAAAACGCACCAATCCAGACGCGTATGTGGCGCTGCTGGCAAAGCATGGGTTCTCCGCGCAGCACATTTTCGGGCAAGCGGTATTGTTGGAAAAACCGATTGGTGTGAATGAGCTGCCCGGATTTCGCGAAGGCCAGGTTTCGGTGCAGGACGCTGGCGCACAACTCGCGGCGGCAATCTTGGCCCCGCAGCCGGGCATGCGCGTGCTCGACGCCTGTGCGGCCCCTGGCGGCAAGACCGGACACATTCTGGAGATGACCGCTGACGGATCAAAACTGGACCTTTTGGCAGTCGACAGCGACAGACGCAGATTGATTCGCGTTGACGAGAATCTGACGCGATTAGGACTCACCGCTACACTGAAGACAGCGGATGCGTCCAAGCCTGAAGAGTGGTGGGATGGCAAGCCGTATGACCGCATTTTGCTCGACGTGCCCTGCTCAGGCTCCGGCGTTACGCGAAGGCACCCGGATATCAAATGGATTCGCAGGGAAACCGATATCTTTGCGCTGGCCAGACAGCAAGCCAGACTACTGGCTGTACTATGGAGTTGCCTCGGCATTGGTGGTAGATTGCTGTACGCAACCTGCTCGGTTTTTCGCGCTGAAAATCAAGACATCATCGAGCAATTCCTGCGAAAAACACCGGGGGCACGCCAATTGAATTTCGCAAATTTGCTGCCAACAGGCGTAGGACATCAAGCCGCAATTCCTGAACTCGCAGACGGCCAACTTCTCCCCAATGATGTTCACGACGGTTTTTTCTACGCGCTTCTGGAGAAAACGGCCTAAGGCCGTCTTGTTCATTGCCGTGCGCTTGATCGCATTGCGCTTGGCAATTGCTCAGCGACGCCTGCAATTTATTCATCTGCTGATTGGGGGGTTTCTCGGCATCACATTGTTGCCTGCGATTGTTCATGCGGAGGGCGCAACCATTTCCAGCGCAAAACTGGAGGCCTCCGAAGACGGCTACCAGATCGACGCCGATATTCAGTTGCAGCTCACTGCCACTTTGCAGGAAGCGGTGCGAAAAGGTGTGCCTCTTTACTTTATTGTTGAATTTGAGCTGAGCCGCGGTCGTTGGTATTGGATAGATCAGAGCTTTGCTTCTGCCTCGCGTGAGCGACGCATTTCCTATGCGCCATTAACGGACCAATATCGCATCTCATATTCAGGCATCTCGCAAAACGTGACGTCATTTGAGGATGTGCGCCGCGCGTTGTCGCGTGTGCGGTCGTGGACGGTTCTGGAGAAGGGCCGGCTTAAAACCGGCGAAAAATATGACGCCGCATTGCGCTTCAGATTGGATACCTCGCAGCTGCCCAAGCCTTTTCAGCTCAATGTGATTGCATCAAAGGAGTGGAATCTTTCGTCGGACTGGTATCGGTGGACCGTGACCGCACCGGGAGAAAACAAGCCATGATTCGCGCAATTCTGCTCGCCTGCGTGGTGCTGGGAGTAGCACTTATTGCCCTGCTATTTCGCGCCAGCAGCAACAATACCTTCTTTGACACCCACTATCCGTGGCTACTGGCTGTCGGGGTCGCACTGATTATTGGTTTGCTGTCGCTCATTGGTTACCAGATTTTCTCGCTGCTCCGGAAATTACGAGGTCGCGTATTCGGGGCAAAACTGGCGTTGCGATTGATGGCCGTCTTTGTGCTGATGGCGGTAATTCCTGGTGGGTTGGTGTATGCGATTTCGGTACAGTTCCTGAATCGCTCCATTGACTCGTGGTTCGATGTGCCTGTCGAGAAAGCCTTTGAAGCCGCACTCAATCTGGGGAAAGGCACGATTGATGCCTCCCTGAGCGAGCTGGCGCGCAAGGGTGCCGAAGCCGCATCCCGTCTCTCTGAGGCTGATGGCGAGAACGTCGAAGTTTTGCGAGCGCTACGGACAAAATTCGGATTCGATGAACTTTCATTGTTTGCCGCAGATGGTCAGTTGGTCGCCATTTCCGGAGGTCGGACAAGATTATTCGCCGACAAACCCACCCGGGAAGAGATTAAAGAAAGCCTGCAAAAAAAGCCCGTGTCGATGGCTGAATCGCAAACGGATCGGTCGCTGTATTTGCGTGTTGTCGTGCCAGTGGCTGCCCTGGCACCGCTTGGGGCCCCACGCGCCTTGCAGATCGTTCGTGCGGCACCCAAGAGTCTGGCAGCCGATGCATACAGCGTCGAGGCTGGCATTCGCGACTATCAACAACTGGGCCTGCAGCGGGAGGGATTGAAGCAATTGTTTGCGCTCACCTTGACGCTGGCGATGCTGCTGACGTTGTTTTCTGCTATTTCGCTTGCCTTCCTGCTCTCAGAACGCCTGTCCGCGCCGCTATCTGCGCTGGCCGAGTCAACGCGCGCCATCGCGAAGGGTGACTTCACCAAACTGAATCCTGTGAAAAGCCGCGATGAGTTCGGTGTGCTCACACAAGCATTCAACACGATGACCCGACAACTGGCCGGAGCATCCGAAATTGTCAGCAGAAAACAGCAGGAATTGGAACATGCCAACGCTTATCTCGAATCGATTCTGGGTAATCTCACTTCCGGTGTGATCGCGCTTGATGAGCGGCTATATGTGAAGACGATCAACAAAAATGCCGAAGACATGCTCGGCATAACCCATCACGCATTGAAGGGCGTGAAAATGTCGGATTGGGGCAGCCAACTACCGGCACTGGCGCCGTTCATTGAAGATTTCATGGTGCAGCTTGCATCACTGCGCGACAAGCCCTGGGAACGGCAAGTTGACTATGCGGGACATGAAGGGACCGGCGTGCCGACCGGTCGCAAGACTTTGCTGGTACGCGGCACCAAACTTCCCGCCACGCTCGAATCAGGATTCGTGTTGGTATTCGACGACATCACTGGCCTCATTCAGGCGCAACGCAATGCGGCCTGGGGCGAAGTGGCGCGGCGTCTGGCCCACGAAATCAAAAACCCCTTAACGCCAATTCAGTTATCGGCCGAGCGCCTGCAACACAAGCTCGCTGGAAAGCTGCCAATTGCCGAGCAGGAAATTTTGCAACGTGCGACCAATACCATAGTCGCGCAGGTCGGCGCGCTCAAAGGCATGGTGGATGATTTCAGTTTGTATTCGCGCAGTTCCCGCCTGACGCCAACCGAGCTATCAATCAACGATTTGATCAACGATGTGATGGTGCTTTATGAATCCATGAACGTTGCCATCGAATTAAAGCTCGGTGCGGACATTCCCATGATCACGGCTGATGCATCCCTGCTGCGGCAAGTCATTCACAACTTAGCCCAAAACGCACTGGATGCATTGGCCGGGTTGCCTGAACCGAAAATCATCATACAAACAAGCCTTCTTGAGGGGCGCGTGCGCTTTAGTGTGGAAGACAACGGCACCGGCGTTCGCGAAGATGTGTTGGGGCGAATTTTTGAGCCCTACATCACCACCAAGCCCAAAGGAACCGGACTTGGCATGGCGATTGCAAAGAAAATCATTGAGGAACACCAAGGCAGCGTGACCGTAGTGAATATCAAACCGCACGGTGCGTTAGTAGAAATTCTGCTGCCGGTGTCGTTGCGCACACCGCCCATAAATGTTGAGTTAACCGTATGATGCAGGCAGGGTCAAAAATATGACAACAAACAACAACATTCTGGTCGTCGATGATGAAATCGGCATTCGCGAACTTCTTTCAGAAATTCTGACGGATGAGGGTTATAACGTGCGCGTGGCCGAAAACGCCGCCACGGCACGTATCGCCAGAAGGGAGCAGCGCCCGGATCTGGTGCTGCTAGACATCTGGATGCCCGATACAGATGGTATTTCGTTACTCAAGGAATGGGCCGTTTCGGGCCAGCTCACCATGCCGGTCGTGATGATGTCCGGCCACGGCACCATCGAATCAGCGATCGAAGCGACGCGCATCGGCGCGTTTGATTTCCTTGAAAAACCGATCAGCCTGCCGAAGCTTATCGCCACCGTCGGTAAAGCATTGGCCGGCGGGAAAATGTTGCCCAAGCCTGGCCTCACGTTCGCCCATCTTGGCCGCGCGAAAGTGGTGACCGAACTCCGCCAACGACTCGAACAAGTGAGCCGCTTGAAGGTGCCGCTGCTGCTAACCGGAGAGCCGGGTTGCGGGTTCGAGCTGATTGCGCGCATGGTGCATCAACGTAATACCTCGTGGCTTCAGCCCGCCGACCATAGCTGGCTGGCGCAGAATCCATTTGCACCGCTCGCCGATGCGCGCGACGGCGTCTTGTTTATTGATCAACTTGAAACGTTGAATAAAAATGAGCAAAAAGGTCTGGGCCAGCTGCTGAGCAAACTTGAAAAATTCAACGTTCGTCTCGTTGCATCGACGGCGCAGCCGATGTTGCCGCTTATTGAGAGCGGCGAATTCGATGCCGCGCTGCTCACGCAGTTGTCCGGCGTGACGCTGCGCATTCCAAGCTTGCGTGAGCACCCTGAAGATATTCCTGATCTGGCCAATACGATCCTCTTGCAGATGGTGGAAGCCAACGAATGTCCGCTCAGACAATTCAGTGTTGCGGCGCTCAATGCGCTTCGAAATCTGGAGTGGCCGGGTAATTTGCCGGTGTTGCAAAATGCGGTGAAGACGCTCGCGCTCACCAGTTTGTCAGGTGAGGTCTCAGCCGAAGATGTGATGCGTGTGGCCCGTGAAATCGGGCTTGACCACGTTGGTGCATCAGGTGCCATCAGCCGCATCCCGTTCGATCTGCCATTGCGTGAAGCGCGTGAGCGTTTTGAGTATCAATATTTTCTGCATCACATCCGGCGCGAGGAAGGCAATATGTCGCGGGTGGCCGACAAGGTCGGGCTCGAGCGAACGCACTTGTATCGGAAGCTGAAACAGCTCGGCATTCGGCCGTCCGGGAAAACTGAAGACATTACGCCGGGGTAAATTCGCGCTATGCTTTTTTCAGCAGCATAAAATACTAAAACACTAGCACTGGCGAGGCTTTCATGGAATTTTGTGCCGGGAAGCCTCGCTGGTGCTAGCGTTTGGCAATACTATGCCCTTTCTCGCGTTGCGCAAAGAGCGCTGATTACTCCAAACGCCCCAGCCGCACCGCCGTCAAACCCGGCTTCACATGGATCATGGTCGGCATGATCAATACGCAGTTGTCGTAAGGCGCTGGCACCGGCTTGCCGCCGTCGAGGGCGATGACATCGCCGCGCTTGGGCACGATGGACAATCCGTGCAAGCCTTCCGCAAATTTGAAATCCTTGTCGTTGGCAATCACGGCTTCGGTCACGCGCACTACCTTCTGTGCAGCCACCGGCGCGCTGTCGATCTGCGCGTCAGCGAGAGCGCGATCAACAACATCGAGCGCGCGCAAAAAACGCCACACTGTTTGCCACGCCAGATCGGCGCTGGCGCGTTCCCAGTGCTGGCCGCACTCCACTAGCAACGCCGCTTTGCCTGATGCAGGATCCCCAAAGCCGCCGTAATCGCGCATGCGTGTGCCGTTGGCGTGTCCCGCATCGGCGACGATAAATTCGGGCACGCCCGTTTGTTTTGAAAGCGCGATGCCCTTGTCGAGCGGTCCGGAAATCATCACCGGACCATGCGGATCGTGCATCGAGTGAATATCAAGTAGAAAATCGATCTCATCAATAATGGGCCGCATGGCGCGTGCGCGTGTCAGTTCGACCGACTGGCGTGGACCATCGAGAACGGCTGGCATCCAGACGCGGTTGAAGTCTTCATCGACGAAACGCGATGCATGTGGAAGCAATGGATTGAAGGAATGAAAGGCAGCCACGTTGGCGAAAGCCAGCGAGAGCTTACCGCGTGTCGGTCGCACGTCCATCTTGAACATGCGGTCCACTGCAATTGCGCCGCACAGTTCATTGCCGTGCGTGACGGCGTTCACCATCACATGCGGGCCGGGTTTGCCGCTATCGAACGTAGTGATGTATTCAACGCCGCGCTTACCCATTCGGTAAGCGGAAATGTCCGGCGGCAACAACTCTACGGTGTAAGGAGAAACCCCCGGCTTAATGGTCATGCTTGTGTCCGCTTTCATGTGAGTGGCCGTGCGCGTGCTCATTTGCGTGCGCATGCGCGTGCGTGTGATCGTGATGATCGTGTCCGCAGTCGTGGTGGTGTCCGTGCGCAGGAAGATGTTGTCGTGCGTAGCCTGAAATCGCCTTGATGAGCGCAGTGATGTCGGCTTGCAGCTTGCCGAAATTGGCGTTGGGCTCGCGGGTAATTTCATCCATGTAAAGTTTGCGGTTCACTTCGATTTGCAGTGAGTGTTTCTGCTCGGCCGGTTCTGAATAAGCGCGCACCAGCTCGACACCTTTATAGGGGTCGTTCACCCTTACCTCGTACCCCATCCCCCGCAACGTCTGTGCGACAAAGGTAGTGAATTCGGGCGCGCAGGTGGTGCCATCGCGATCGCCGAGCACAAAATCGGCGCGCGGCACACCCGGCCCCTCCTCAGAAATGACCGAAGATGTTGCCGGCATCGAATGGCAGTTAATGTGCCAGACCGCGCCGTAATGTTTATGCGCTGAGTTGATCGCATCACGCACGACCTTGTGATACGGCGCATAGCAGTTGGCGATGCGGGTTTGCACTTCTGCCACCGTTAGCTTGCGTGTGTAAATCGGTTCGCCTGTATCGAGCAATCGCCAGACCAGGCCAATACCTTTTTCGGTTTTTCTGGTGACATTGATCGGTCCCGGCCATGCGCTGTCCAGCAGGGCGGCATCCATGTCGAGCAAGGAGCGATTGGCGTCGATATAGCTGCGGGGAAATTCTGCTGCAATCAGCACCGCACCGTGGTCCGGCGCGGCTGCATAGAGCGCCTCCACGTGCGTGTCCTCAGCGCGGCGCAGGGCGAGGCGCGGCACGATGGTATCGAAATCAGCGGGATAGTTCGTGCCGCTGTGCGGAGAATCGAATACGACTGGCACATCGTGGTCGTGGTCGGTGCGGGATGCAGCGATGCTGAATGCCTGGGATAGAGAATTGGGGGGTGGCATAACGTTCAACTTTCATTGATTCAAATGGCAGGCCGAGAAGCGATTCACGGCGATTTGTTTAAGCATGGGTTGCTCGTTCTTGCACCTGTCGCCGGGAACAGAAGCGGCGTAGGGGCAGCGCGGATGAAAATGGCAGCCAGTAGGGGGGTTGAGTGGCGAAGGAATTTCCCCTTTGATGGCAACGAAGTCTTTTTTGCGAACGGTCAACGAAGGCACTTCCGCCAGCAGGCCTTGCGTGTATGGATGATTCGGCTTCGTGAACAGCTCATCGGCGGGAGCCGTTTCCACCACGCGGCCCAAGTACATGATCACGACCCGATCGGACAAATGGCGCACGACGCCCAGATCGTGACTGATAAATAAATAGGTGAGGTCCAGTTCTTCGCGCAGCTTGATAAACAGATTCAATACCTGCGCTTGGATCGACACATCAAGTGCGGCAACCGCTTCGTCGCAAACGAGGAAATTCGGTTTGACCGCCAGCGCGCGGGCGATGCCGATGCGTGCACGCTGGCCGCCGGAGAACTGGTGGGGGAAGCGACGGGAGAGCGCGGGATCCAGGCCCACGCGCTGCATCACTTCGGCGACATACGCAGATTTGTCTTTGGCGTTGATGATTGAGTGCACGACGGGCGCTTCACCGATGATGTCTTCGACGCGGTAACGGGGATTGAGCGAGGCGTACGGGTCCTGGAAAATCATTTGCGCTTCGAGTTGCATGGCACGCTTTTCATCGCCAGTCATGGAAGCCACATCCTTGCCACGCCAGAATTTTTCACCGTTCGACTGTTGATGCAACCCGACAACGACGCGTCCCAGTGTGGATTTTCCACAGCCCGATTCACCAACGAGGCCGACGACTTCGCCTTTGTTGATCGTCAGATCGACACCGTCCACCGCGTGCACGATTTCTTCTTTCAACCCGGCACCCAATGAGCGCGCAAAGCGCCCGGCCAGATCAAGCTTCTTCTCGAAGCGTTTGGAAATGCCTTTCAGCTCTAGTAGTGGCGCGCTCATGCGGCTTGCGCTACTTCAGATGAAACATGCGGATGGAAACAGCGCACTTTGTGGGATGCGTTTGATTCGGGGCTGGTAAATGGAGGCGCAGCTTCACACTCGCTTGCACGTCGTGAACAACGCTCGCGAAATGCACATCCGCTGCCGATCTTCAACAACGATGGCGTCATACCGGGAATCTGTTTTAGCGGTTGGCCTTTGATGTTACGACTTGGCACGGAGTCGAGCAGTCCCTTGGTGTAGGGATGCATTGGGTGGTCCAGCAAGTCCGCAGTGATGCCCTGTTCGACTATTTTGCCCGCGTACATCACCGCCACACTGTCCGCGAGCCCGGCAACGACCGACAGATCGTGAGTGATCCACATCAACGCGGTACCGGATTCACGGCAGAGCTTCTGCATCTCGTACAGAATCTGACCTTGAATCGTCACATCGAGCGCCGTCGTTGGTTCATCGCAAATGATGAGGTCGGGTTTGTTCAACAGCGCGATGGCGATGGCGACGCGTTGCCGCATGCCGCCGGAGAACTGGTGGGGATAAGCCATCAGCCGCTCGTCCGGCGATGGAATGCCGACTTGCGAGAGCGCATTGCGGCAACGTTCGCGCGCGGCATCCTGAGAAATTTTTTCGTGTGCGGTGATGGCTTCGATCATTTGCGTATCGATACGCAATACAGGATTGAGCGTCATCATCGGGTCCTGGAAAATCATTGCGACGCGATTGCCGCGCAGCGAACGCCATTGCTCGCCGCTGTAGCCGGTCACGTCCTGACCGTTCAAGACAATGCGGCCTTCGATGACACGGCCAGGCAGATCGATCAGGCCCATGATGGAGTAGCCGGTCATCGATTTGCCGGAACCCGATTCGCCGACAAGGCCGAGAATCTGGCCCTTGTCGATTGAGAACGAAACGTCGTCAACCGCTTTCACCACGCCAGCTTTGGTGAAGAAATGGGTGCGCAGGTTTTCGACTTGCAGGACGGTGCTCATGGACGGCACGCAATGCATAAAAATGGCAAACACAAGTATTGGCGCACTTTTTCAGCCATTTTTGCCCTGCGACGCCCGCCAATACTAGAGTTTGGCTGGTACGAAACATGTGAATCGCGAGTCGCCATAATTATCGGGTACTTCCCCCTTTGGAAAAGGGGGATTGAGGGGGATTGTCGGCATTGACCAATCATCAACGACTGCCAATCCCCCCAACCCCCCATTTCCAAAGGGGAGCTACGACGGCTCGCGAGGCGTGGCACTGCTTCCATCATTTCTTCAACCTAGGATTGAGCACATCGCGAAGCTGATCCGCCACCAGATTGATCGACATGATCGTCACCAGCAAAGCGAGCCCCGGATAAAAACTGATCCAGTATTTGCCACTCATCAGGTAGGTGAAGCCGTTTGAAATCAGCAGGCCAAGCGATGGCTCCGTGATCGGCAGACCAAGCCCCAGAAATGACAACGTTGCTTCCAGCGAAAT
>JANNRY010000254.1:0-2164 GCA_031401935.1 Betaproteobacteria bacterium
TATACGTATGACGCTACAGGCAAGCCGATCTGGTACGCAGCAACCAATTGCCCTGTCACGGAGACGGGCTGAACGGCGGATCTCTATCAATTCACCGGTGGCGCGCCATTGACGACAACTTGGCGCAGTGTCAACCCGGCAATTCTGGTGGGTAGCGTGAGGTTCGCGTTCACCAATGCGGCCAATGGGACGATGAGCTACACCATCAACGGTGTGACATCAAGCCGCGTGATTACGCGTCAGGTTTATTGATCGCACTGACCGACACCGACGTACGTATGGGAAATTTTTTCAGGTGCGCTACGGTAAGCCGCGCCTCATCGAAAATAATAAAACTCCAGCATCCACGGCTATCGCAGGCCGAAACTGCCTCAATTACCCCACCAGTGCTAGAGTTTGTTAATTTTATCGATTCCATTCGCGTTCAATTCCCCACAAGCCCGCAAGCATGCGCCCACTAAACCTCGCCACCATACGCGCTGAATTTCCGGCGCTCAACGTCGATTGTATTTACCTCGACAATGCAGGTGGCTCGCAGGTATTGAAGCGCGTCGCTGATCGTATCCAAGATTACCTGCTCACGACCAGTGTCCAGCTAGGTGCCGGTTATGCACAATCGCAGCGCGCATCGGAAAGAGTGTTGTCAGCGCGACGTGCCGTGGCGGAGCTTATCAACGCGGCGCATGAAGACGAGATCGTGATGGGCCCAGCAACGACGGCATTGATGTTTGTGCTCATGCAGACCCTGCTGCCGGGTATTCGGCCGGGCGACGAAATTATTGTCACCAATACTGATCACGAAGCCAATATCGGCGGCTGGATGCGGCTGGCACAAGCTGGCGCGGTGATCAGAATCTGGGAGGTCAATCGCGACAGTTTGATGCTGGAACTCGATGACCTTGATCATCTGCTCAGTGATCGCACCAGATGGGTCGCGATGACGCATGCGTCGAATGTGCTCGGCAGTGTGAACCCGATAGCCGAGGTGGCACTGCGCGTACACGCGGTGGGCGGCAGGCTGTGCGTGGACGGTGTTGCCTATGCGCCGCATCGACTGGTGGATGTGCAGGCTAGTGGCGCGGATATTTACGTATTCAGTTTTTACAAAGTATTCGGACCACATTACGCAGTGCTGTGGGGGAAACGCGACTTGCTGCTCTCGTTACCGAGCCTGAATCATCATTTCATCGGCCCTGAAGTGTTGCCATACAAACTACAGCCAGGCAATGTGAATTTTGAACTGTCGTGGGGCTGTGCGGGTATCGCCGACTATCTGCACGACATAGGTACGTCGCTCGGTGCGGTTGGTTCGAAGCGGCAACGTATGCAAACCGCGTTCGATGCGTTTTCCCGGCATGAAGATACGCTTGCAGAACAATTATTGTCTTACCTGCGCGGCAAGCGTGGCGTGCGTATCATCGGGCATGATCGCGTCAACAACGGCAATCGCATGCCCACCATCAGCTTTGTGGTCGCAGGCCAACAAAGTGAAACCATCGTGCGTCACATGGATAAATTTAATATCGGCATTCGCTTCGGGGACTTTTACGCGCGACGGCTGATCGACGCGCTCGATCTCAATGCGATTGGGGGCGTGCTGCGGGTGTCGATGGCGCACTACAACACGGCCGAGGAAATCAGTCAGCTTATCGGGCATCTCGATGAGGTCATCTGCCAGGTCGTCGGAAATGTTGTTCAGCCAGGTTGAAAAGGTAATCGTCCTACACATACGAGCGCCATCCACCCGCATAATTTGTGCATGATCAAACCCGTCGACACAAAAGAACCCGTCCTGCAACGGCTACGTCAATACGCGCAGCTTGCCGCCGTCACCATCATCGTGATCGGCTGCTATTTGGTTCTGCAACCGTTTATTCCTGCGATTCTGTTTGCGGCGGTAGTGTGTTCAGCGAGTTGGCCGTTGTTTGTCTGGACACGTAAAAAACTCTGGCAAAACTCAACACTTGCCTCGCTCGCGATGAGTCTATTGTTGATCGTGCTCGTCATCGGGCCATCGTTATTACTGGCAGCCAATCTATCCGACAAAGTCACGATGCTGGCCGAGGCCATTAAAGCCGGGCTGGATGGCGGGCCGATGTTGCCGCCCGACTGGCTGGCGCGGGTGCCGCTGGTAGGCGATTTCGCAGTGCAGTATTGGAACCAG
>JANNRY010000255.1:0-9504 GCA_031401935.1 Betaproteobacteria bacterium
CAGCAATGGGGGGTACCGTGCAGCGAGGTGAAAATGCGCGTCAAGGCCATGCGCGGTGCGGCTTCCGGTGGCACGGTGGCGAGCATGCTCAATATTGTGCGTGAAGCCACACGCGACCCTGCGCTGCGCAAGGAGCTTGCAAACCCCTACTCGCTGTGCCCGCCGGAGTCGGCACCTAAAGTGCGCCAGACCAATGTGCGCAGTGCAACCTATGACAAAGATTTCGATGCCTGGTCGGCAGCGTTTGTGATGGCGGCCATCAATGTGCGCATGGTGTTGCGCAGCAATGCGCTGCAGGATTACGCATTTGGGCGCGACTTTCGATATGACGAGGCGATGCTCACCGGCAAGGGATTCGCAGGCCACGCACGTGCCACGGGGATGACTGCGGGCCTGGGCGGTTTCCTCGTCGCGGCGGCTATCGCCCCGACACGCTGGCTAATGGAAAAGACCATCCTCCCCGCTCCCGGCGATGGCCCCAGCCCGAAGGCACAGGAAACAGGCTTCTACGATTTTCGATTCGTCGGACGCGCGGGCGAAGGACGTGAACTGCGCGTGAAAGTCACGGGCGATCGCGATCCAGGCTACGGCTCCACGGCAAAGATTCTGGGCGAGGCCGCCGCCTGCCTGGCCTTGGACATATCGAAGGATGCCGTGGGGGGCGGGTACTGGACACCTGCCACCGCGCTGGGTGCGGCGCTGCATACGCGGCTTGAAGCGCATGCGGGGTTGAGGTTTGAGGTAGTGGCATGAGACATCGCCCCTGAACCGAATAGCACTTGCCTCGGCGTCGTCAGACGCGTGCCGGCAACAATTGTTGGTGCTGAACGAAGCCCAACTGGTTCGGCGAAAACATGTTGAGCTTCGCAAGCTAAGCACCAACCTACCTCTTTGCAATTTTTCTCTTCCCCGCTGAGACCACCATCGATCATGATCAAACGAAAACACGAACCGATTGTCTTCGGCTTCATTCTCTCGGCGCTGATGTCCTGCCTCGTTGCCGGCATTGCCACCCCGCGGGCGCTGGGGCCGACCGCCGGATTCATGGGCCTCTGGCTGCAGGCGTGGCTGACTTCCTAGGCAGTGGCCTTTCCCGCCGTGCTAGTGGCGGCACCGCTGGCACGACGGTTGGCGCGAGCGATTATCGAGCGCGTCGCGAAGCCGGAGTGAAGCGATACGGCTTGCCACATTCATTGCATCGATCTCTAGCGCTGGCGCGGCTCTTCTGGCATTTTTGACCCCGACGGCGCGCCAAATGGCGATCTGCAAGAAAAGGTGCCTAGAACGAATCGCACTTACTTAAGTGCAACTGGATGGTTATTGGCAATGCCGTAGGTTGGCGCCGAGCGTGCGAAGCCCAACACTTTATCGCCGCATGTGTTGGGGTTCGTTCGGCACCAACCGTATCCAGCCATTTGAAAAATATTTTCTGCCCAACGTGATTTATTCCCGTCACCGCGCGAATAACGCATCATGCAAGCCAAACTCACCCCCGATGTCGTGTCCCCGAACGACTACGCCGACGCCATGCCTTCCACTTCTGCTCACCTAATCAAAAGGGGTTAGCGCAAATTGTCTTGAAAGGTAACGCCGACATCTTTGATTGGCCGCGAATTGAAACTAGCCCGGGTGTAGCGCGTCTCAGACCGTAGGCTCTCATGTGTCACATTATGTGATACATTTGCCGTATCGACTATCCTGCGGGGCAAACATGAGCAATCGAACGTTATCCACCACGGCGCGCGAGGCCGTACACAACTTCACGCATTACGCGGCACTTGTCGATGCGGGAGCCGAGGTTGTCATCACGCGGCGCGGTCGTGCGTCACTGAAATTGGTGCGGGCTGATGCGTCAAACCAACGGGCGGATCGCGATGAGTTATTGAAGTTGGCGCTATCGTTTCGCTTGAGCAAACCTTATCCCGGCAAATTCAAGCGCGCGGATGCCTACGAACGATGAATTCAATCGACACCAACATACTCGTCTACGCGACCGATGAAACAGTTGCTGCCAAGCACGCGTCGGCGCGCCGATTGCTAGAACGCGCGCTGAAGGCAGGTTGGCCGATTGCGGCGCAAGTGTATGGCGAATATTTTTCGATCGTGACGAAGAAGCGTCTGGCATCAAAAACATCCGCCAGAAAAGTCATTGCGGCATGGGCTGCATTGATGCCGCCCATGCCCTCATCGGTCACCGCGCATATTGCCGCGCTGAACCTTGCGGCGGAAAAACAAGTGCACTATTGGGATGCACTGATTATTGCGATCTGTTCCGAGCATGGCGTGACGCAGCTCTACACAGAGGACGCACCTTCAGCGCCAAAGTTGTTGGGGGTGAAGTGTGTTTCGCCTTGGTGAAGCGCCAACGCAGCCAGGCTCTCATGTCACTCGGTAAAGCCGTGCCGCCCCGAAAATGAGGCTGGAACTTTAACCAAGTGCCACGATTGTCTGAGTCCATTTATTGTGCCCGTGTTTATTGCTGACGCATGAGCGCTGACCGCAGGCGACTGGCTCTCGCGGTCCTGCTCTCGCTGCTGATTCACGCGCCGCTGTTGAGCTTGACCGTTGGAGGCCAACGTTTTGGGCTCCCGGGCTTTGTCTTCCCTTGGCAAGAGCGCCGGCTGGAGGCGCCCGAGCTACAGGTCGTGCTCGCGTCGGCGAAGGTCATCGCTGCGGTGCCAGCGGAACCTTCGCGCACGTTGGTGAACGAGCCGCTGCAGCAGGCACCAATCGAGCCGATCGTTGCCGATAGGCTGACACTGAAACCGTCGCTGGCACTATCAAAAATTCCGGCATTGATGTCGTCCCAGACGGTGGAGGTGATCTCGCCGCAGGCCGCAAGGATGGAACCGGTTGCGCCGCCAACCGAGGCAAGCATCACGCCCGATATGACAACTGGCGCTGTTGCAGCAATTGCGCCTGCGCCGGTAGTGATTGCCGTGGAGAGATCCGCAGAGCCCACGTTCGCCGTGCCTCCCCCTTCACCGGCGCCAACGCCTGTCATCGCGGTTGCGACTAGCGCACCCATCACGCCGGAGCCGGATGTGCGGGAGCGAGCCGTTGAAGTGGCCAAGCTCGATCCTCCGAAGCCCGAGTCTCAATCACAGCGACAGGCGGATCAGTTGGAAGCGGCGCGGGTTGAAGCCACGCGATTGGAGGCGGCTCGCGTTGAAGCTGGTCGAGCAGAGGCGGCGCGACTGGAGACGCAACGCCGGGAAGCCACGCGACTGGCCGAAGCAAAGCTGGAGACACAGCGTCAAGAAATCGCTCGTCATGAAGCAGCGCGTATCGAGGCTGCACGATTGGAGGCTGCAAGACTGGACGCTGCGCGGCTGGAAACTCAACGACAGGAAGCCACGCGACAGGCCGCAGCAAAGCTGGAGACGCAACGTCAGGAGGTCGCTCGCCAAGAAGCCGTGCGACAGGCAGCCGTACAGGCAACAGCCGAGAAAGACGCGGCGCGCATTCAGGAAAGAAAAGAGGAGGACGCAAAGCGGGCAGCGCGGCGTGAGGCGATGGGCCGTGTGCTCAATGAGGAAGCCGCCAAGCGTGACGCCGCAGCGACTGCCGCGCGCACGCCATCCACGTCATCCACGCTACCTTACTCGTTGAGCACCGCACGTCGGGGCAGGCTGTGGGGGCGGTTCGACACCAATGCTGAACTCGTCCAGTACGCGGAGACGTGGGCCCGGAAAATTCAATTCAACACGTCTCTCGACACGATCCGCGAAGTAGCGAAGCGGCCTCACAACAACCCCATGTTGACGGTGGCCATCCGCAGCGATGGATCCGTGGAGTCAGTGACCTTTGTTGTCTCCAGTGGTGTGGCGGAAGTCGATGAAGCGATACGGCGCATCGTGCAAAGCAATGTTCCCTACCCAACGTTCCCACCGGGACTGGCCCGCGAGTACGACGTGATCGAAGTCCGCCGGACATGGCATTTCGACACAGCCGTCCGGTTGTACTGATTGGACGATGACGGTCGCCGGGCAATTCAAGATTTACTGGCCCGGCGGACATCAACAGGAGTGCCGGATTATTTGCCTTTCTTTTCAGCGTCCGCTTTTGCCTGCTTAGCATCCTTCTTGCCTTGCTCTTCCTTGCTTAGCTTCACCTTCTTAACCTTCTCCGGCTTGACCGTATCCGACACCACTTTTTCTTTCTTCACCTTTTCTTTCTTGACGACCGGTCCCGCTAAAGCTTGCTTCTCCAGCCGCTTCGCCAGTTTGGCTGCGACTTCAAGTTCCCGCTTGTGCTTCTGATTCTGCCTTCTTGCCTTCAACATCGATGCGTGGCTCATTGTGGTCTCCTGTGATGAAACATTGAAATGTCGCGCATTGTGTTCCGATTTTGAGTACTGCGCTAAAACGCATCAACGGCCGCGCGCGGCGTGATGGTGTTGCCGGACGCCAACAAGTGACGTCGCGATATGCGATGGCTTGTATTCATGCGGCCTCCAAAGGTACGGCATCATGCTGGCGGTATGGTCGTGATCCGAGGAAAGTCAACGCCAAATCGCCGAACTCACTCGGCAAACAAATAACCCGACTTATCCTTTTTGGCCCGATACATTGCCTTGCCGGCCGCGTTGATCAGCGCCTCTGCAGCGATGCCATTCGCCGGATACATCGCGATACCGACGCTGACCCGGATTTCAGGGCGCACGGTGGTGGTGCCTACGCTGATTTCGCACGGTGCCTCGATCACGCCGATAAGTTTCTCCACAATCAATTTGACTTGCTCTTCGCCACCTGACTCCATGAGCAGATAGAGGAATTCGTCGCCGCTGTGGCGACTGGCGGTATCGTCGCCACGCGAATTTTCCTGCAGACGCGCCGCAAACATCTGCAGCACCTTTTCGCCAACATCGTGTCCGTGTTTGTCGTTAATGTCTTTGAAACCATGTAACTCCAGGAACATCACAGCGAGGTTCCAGGTGTGCCGTTCCGCTAACACCAGCCCCTGCTCGAGACGATCATTGAACAGCGCGCGATTAGGCAGGCCGGTCAGCGGATCGTGAAGGGATTCATGGCGGGCCGCGTCTTTCTGCTCATTGGCGGCAGCGTACTGAAATTCGAGCACATGACGTGCTTTGACTTCGCCCACCAACGCCTCGTTAACCACCGCAAGTTGCTCTGTCGCTTCCTGCACCTTCTCTTCGGCGATGACATTTTTTTCAATGGCGTCCTGCACAATGGGCGGCGTATTGACGATGGCTAGTTCCTGCGCGAGCACCTCGTTCACCGTGGAAAGCCCCTCGGCAACCTCTTCGACCAGATCCTTGACGCGCTCGCTTTGTTCCAGCACGCCGGTGAGTGCTTTCGCTGGCTTGCCGGTCTTGGGGCCTTCTTGTTTTTCTTCGATGTTCATTTCGATTTACCTGTGACTTGTGAATTGATAGCTGCCCGGAAAATGGACATGAGCGCCAGTTAACGATTTTACAGTGCCCGCGGCTGACACCATGAGGTTAATTCCAGAGTTTCGCGCAATGCTGATTTCGCTTTCACCCCCTCGCACGCCAATGCGCAACACACGCACGCGCCAGCGCTGCCGTGGTGTCGATGCAGTGCTCACGCAATTCAGAATCGATTGCGTCCAGCGCCAGCGGGGTTTCAGTGCAGGCCAGCAACACCACAGTCGCGCCCTCTTCCCGCAAACGCGTCACCACCGGCGCCAACATGCGTCCGCCTTTTGAGGAATCGCCTTGCTTCACATGTCTGATCGCGGGCAGGACGACGTTCGCCATCGTATCCGCATCCGGCATTATTGGCCGATAGCCCTGCACGGCAAGACGGGAATCGTAGATGTGTGCTGCCAGAGTGGCACCAGTGGCGATAAGGCCGACAGTATCGCCACGCTTCGCGCGGTTGGCCACTTCTGCGCATGCGGCGTCAACGATGCTGATGAACGGCACGGGACAATTCGCTGTCAATTCATTGAACCAGAAATGTGCGGTGTTGCATGGCATCGCCAGCACGGTGGCACCGGCTTTGATGAGCTGATCGCGCCGCGCCAAAATTGCGGGTAATGGCGATTCACCATCGCCGAGAATGGCAGGCGGCCGCGGCGGAATACGCGGATCGGAAAGGATCAGCACGGGAACGTGATCGGCATCCTCAATGGCGGGCGTGGCTGCCACCAGCTTGATAAAAAAATCTGCAGTGGCCAGCGGCCCCATTCCTCCCAATACACCCAGCATGGTTGCTCCCGTTCGCCTTGCGTGATTTATTTCGCCCTTTGCGCGCTACCGCGCCAGTTGTTGCAATGTAGCATCGGTTTGCTGAGATGCCTGAACCTAGCATGAGTACAGTTAGTTGGGCGACTCGCTCAGGCCTCTGTCGGGCTCAGGCCCGAGACACCGGTAGCGCGATCAAAGAACGACGCCTCAAGCGACACTCACATCGCGAAAATTGTTCACCGACACCTGCATAACCTCCTTGGTGAGTGTCGTTTCCTGCGCTGTTATCGTTTCCGCGACAAGCACCACCTGGCCGCTTGAAATGGCGTCCGTCACCAGCGCGGAGAACCCGCCCTCCTTACTACCAGCACCGGCGACTGCGCCGAGAAATCCGCCAAGCCCGGCTCCCCAGCCGAGCAGCACCAGCGGCGCGATCAACGGACTGGCGATGAATAGGCTCACATTGGCCGCGATCAGCGCCAGCTCTGCCAAGCCACCCAGCGCTGTGCCGACGGCGACACCCACTGCGCCGTCAGTCACAATGTCCTGCAGCACTTCGTTACTGTCTGCATGGGGGGTTTTGGTCGGCGCCGTGGAGTCGGTGTCGAACAGTTGCAATCGTGCGCGCGGAAGCCCGCCTTCGACCAACCGTGACAAGACGCTTTCGGCTTCTTCACGGTTGGCGAAGAAACCCGAAACGTGATGGCGATATGCGTTCATGAGATATCTCCTGAGAATGCCGGGACGGCAACAGTCAGGCTAGCTGGCTTCCAATCGATTGTCTGTGCGCAAACGAACGAATGCGGACAAACTGATTTGGCCGATGTTGCGCTCAAAAGTGCGATCAATACATGCAAAGTTGCATTGGCATATTTCAAGGCCCTATTTTTGTTCTATTTTTTTGCTTCTCTACGCTTGCTGGGAACGCGTTTTTTCTCGCTGCGCGTCAGTGCCCCGTGCGACGCCGCTTTCATGTAGCGCTGGAATGACGCGCACTCCAGGTGACTGGGCGCCTGGCAGACGGCGGCGTGACGCAGGCCGCTGCTGACGGCTTGCAGTCGTTTGATCGTGCGATCAACTTCGTCGGCCTTGGAGACGAGTGCTGCGCGATCGATAGCGAGGCCGCCCTCGCGCGTGAACATGGCGGCGATTTCATCGAGCGCGAATCCGGCCGCGCGGGCGAGTGCAATCACCGCCAGCCGGTCCAGCACGCGCGGGCCGAAACGGCGGCGCAGCCCGTCGCGCCCGATGGAGGCGATCAAGCCCTTTTCCTCGTAGTACCGCAATGTCGAGGCTGGCATGCCGGTCAATTTCACCACTTCTGCGATATCCATAAAAAACCCCTTGACTTCAAGTCGACTTGAACTTGTATCGTGCCTGTCATCGCGTTGATCGTCAACGCCACAACTTGGAGGCATCATGGAACTGGCACTGCAAACCGCAACTCGCATCATCTTCGTCGGCACGCTAGCCACCGTCCTGCTGGACCTGTGGATACTGGTGCTGAAACGACTCAAGGTACCGACGCTCGACATGGCGCTGCTCGGCCGTTGGCTCGGGCACCTCGTGCAGTGTCGGTTGACCGACGGGCCGATCGGCGCTGCTGCACCCGTGCGCGGCGAGCGTGGTATCGGCTGGACGGCACATTACGCCATCGGCATCGTGTTCGCGGTGATGTTTGTCGCCATCACTGGTGAGACCTGGACGCGCCAGCCGACATTCGTTCCCGCGCTACTGTTCGGCATCGCCACCGTCGCAGCCCCCTTGTTCATCCTGCAGCCAGCGTTGGGTGCAGGCATCGCATCGTCGCGCACCCGCACACCACTGCGCAACGTCGCCAAAAGTGTGGTCAATCACGCCGTGTTCGGCGGCGGGCTGTTTGTGTCGGCACTACTATTCAACCAATTCCTTTAAGGCGCCATCATGAAAACAATACAATTTCCCGCAAATAACGCGCCCACGAAAAAAGTCGCGGTCGTTTATCACAGCGCGCAAGGCCACACCGCCTTCATCGCCCAACAGGTCGTCCTCGGTCTGCAGCGCGTTGCAGGTGTCGAGGCCAGTTTGCTCAAGGCCGAAGACTTGACTGAAGCGCCGGAGCGGCTGCTCGATTATGACGGCTTGATATGGGGCTCGCCCACCTACCTCGGCGGCGTATCGGGCGTATTCAAATCCTTCATGGATGCCACTGGCGGGCTGTGGCGCCACCAGACACTCAAGGGCAAGCTTGCCGCGGGATTCACCGTATCTTCCTTGCCAGCCGGAGACAAACAATCCACGCTGATGTCGATGGTGGTGTTCTCGATGCAGCACGGCATGCTCTGGGCCGGCAACCCGGTGATGCCCGAGCAGCACGCCGGCATCCCCTACGAGGAGGCCGCCAATCGCCTCGGCTCGTGGACCGGATTGATGGCACAGGCGGGGCACCATGCGCCCGCGCACGAATTCGCGCCGGGTGACATCAAGACCGCGCATCTTTTCGGGGCGAACTTTGCGAACGCGCTGTTGCGGCTAAACTTTGCGACGGCGGCATTACCCATGCCTGCACCATCGGCAGCAGGCGTTGCGCCACGTTCGCTCGCCACCCACTGAGACCACCATCGATCATGATCAAGCGAAAACACGAACCGATTGTCTTCGGCTTCATTCTCTCGGGGCTGATGTCCTGCCTCGTTGCCGGCATTGCCACCCTGCGGGCGCTAGGGCCGACCGCCGGATTCATGGGCCTCTGGCTGCAGGCGTGGCTGACTTCCTGGGCAGTGGCCTTTCCCGCCGTGTTACTGGCGGCGCCGCTGGCACGACGGTTGGCGCGAGCGGTGATTGAGCGTGTAGCGAAGCCGGATTGAAGCGACACGACAATGCGTGCTAAGTTTTCCGCTAAACTCTAGCACGGTCGGGGCTCTTCGGGCATTTTTGCTCGGAACGGCGCGCCAAATGGCGTTCTGCAACAAATGCTGTCTGACCAGAGTGGCACTTACGCAAGCGCAACTGGATGGCTATTGGCAACGCCGTAGGTTGGCGCTGAGCATGCGAAGCCCAACACGTCACGTTGTTCAGCACCAACCCTTTCCAGTCACTAGGAAAATATTTTCCGCCCCTGTGATTTATTCCCGTCACCGTGCGAATAACGCATCATGCAAGCCAAACTCACCTCCGATGCCATGCCTTCCTCCCCCACTGATCTCGCCGGCGAATTCATCGCCCGCCTGGAGAAACACCAGCGGATTCTTTTCAAGGTCGCCTATATGTACTGCCGCGACCGTGACGACCGGCAGGACCTGGTGCAGGAGATGTTGGTCCAGGTGTGGCGCTCGTATCCGCGGTTC
>JANNRY010000256.1:0-7907 GCA_031401935.1 Betaproteobacteria bacterium
TCATCCATCACGTAGGCAAGTGCGGTCATCAAAAACCCGGCGGTGGCGAGGACGGTGGCAAACTTGGCAAGATGAGTAACCAGCGGCACCGTGTGCCCTGCAAATCCGAGTAGCGCTGCAAAAAGGGCAATGCTGGCAAAGATGGCGGCGAAGATTTTCATTTTCTTTCCTGATTAGGGTGTTTAGCGTTACGGTTTGGGTTCGCTTTGTCGGCCCACGAATGCGGTTGTTGCAGCGACGATTGCATCTTAGGTACTGCCCGCGACGCGAGTTATCGGACAACAATGGGTCTTGACGTAGGACGCACGCGGACTTGTGGACGTGGCGCGGGTTTTATTCTGGCGTCGGTGTTTGTCTGACAGCCGTTTCGGCGCGTGACCGAGCCGTCACCTTGAAGCCACCGCCTAAACTCGCGTTTGGGTATGATTCAAAGCAATCGTGTTTCGCCTCACACTTTTCCAGAGGGGGACCAACACAGTTCGCGTAGTCACACCACCTTCCAGTACCCCAACAGGATTCCCCGTCTATGCTTCGACGCATGTTTGAAACCGTTTACAGCAAACTGTTGTCGCGCGTAGGCTTGGCGCTTCTGGCGTTGGCGTTAATATTAAATATTGGTGCGTTGATCGCGGTGGATGCGGGCGTCGAACGCATGGCCGACGCGCGCAAACAGGCGGTGCACTCGCGCGATGTGATGGTGGACACACTGGCCGTGCAGGCGATGTTGTACGAAGCCGAAAGCGCGCAGCGTGGCTATCTCTACACTGGCAACGAAAGCTACCTTAAGCCGCTGAACGAGAATGAAGGCCAGATCACCGCGCGGCTGGCGAAAATACACGGGATGCTGGCCGGCAAACCATCCCAGCAAAAGCGGCTTGGCCAGCTACGCATGATTGCGAGCGAGAAAATGCTCGACCTCAACAAGACCATTGCCGTGCAAAAAATGGGGCAAAACGACGCGGCACGCGCGCTGGTGATGAGCGACATCGGCAAAAAACTGATGGAAAATTTCGATGTGCAAGTTTCACGTTTTGTAAGCCAGGAAGAACAGGTACTGCAGGAACGAATTCAAACCGGTGCGGATATCCAACTGGCGATTCGCTGGGGATTTGCCATCATCCTGTTTATTAATGCGCTGATGATATTGGCTGGCGGTGTGACGGTCATGCGCGCGATGGCCCGCGACGTCGAGCGTGACGCTCAAGAACTGGTACGACACGATGAGCGCGAAGCCGCAGAGGTCGTGCAGCAGGACAAACGCGATGCCGCAGAAGTCGTGCAGCAAGGTAAGCGCGACGCCGAAGAACTGGTGCGACACGATGAGCGGGAGATGGTCTCGGCAAACGAGATCGTGCAGCGTGCAGCCGAATTGCGTGCACTTAGTGCGTATTTGCTGCGTGTTCAGGAAGAGGAGCGCCGCACCGTCGCCCGCGAGTTGCACGACGAATTGGGTGGCACGCTCTCAGCCGTCAAAATGGACATCGTTATGGGGCGTGACGCGGCCGCCAAGCGCAACGACGAGAAATCGGTCGCCCGCTTGCAGCGCGCGCACACATCCATCGATAGCGCCATTCAGTTCACCCGGCGGCTGATCGAGGATCTGCGTCCGACGTTGCTCGACAATCTTGGCTTTGAAGCGGCGCTGCGATCCATGAGCGAGCAATTCAGTGAGCGCTGCAGCGTGCCGTGCGTGATTTCATTGCCCGAGGGTGAGATGAATCTTTCAACGGCGCAGTCCACGGCGCTCTATCGCGTCTGTCAGGAAGCCTTAACCAACGTCATGAAGTACGCAAAGGCGAATCAGGTGACGATCAACCTGACGAGCGACGGGGCACAATGGAAGCTTGTTTTCGCCGATGATGGCGTCGGCCTTGACGCCACCAAGCATCGATCCATGTCGCATGGTCTGCTCGGTATGCGCGAACGCATGGTCGCGCTGGACGGCGCCTTCGATATTCGTGGGGCTGCCGGTCGCGGCACCACGATCACCGCGACTTTTCCAGTCGTTGAAACCGAGCTAGCGGCGCTCTAGCTGCCGTCTGACCCGGCGCGCCGAGTTTAGGCGCGTCCGAGCGAGTCCTACATCAAGTCCAACGCTTGTCCGATAACGGCGCGTGATCGCACGCCTTACGATGGCTGTATGGATTCAACAAACATCAACGAGGCAATGGCATGAAACAACTTGCAATTTTTGCGGGCGGCGCTCTGCTGGTCGGACTGGTGGCTGTAACGCTGGCGGCAAGCCCCTTTGCCATGTTACTTGGCAAGCTCGCCATTGGCGTCGCAATGATTGCTCTTGTCGGCATCGGGGTGACATACGTGATGGTCCAAAGTTTTGCGACGCATGCTCTACGCAACGAAGATTTTCACTGGCACTGATTCGAGCCCATCAAAGAACTGAAATGAAAACGAAACAACTCATCACCGCCGCCATGATCGCATCGACCTTGATGCTCGGTGCCTGCGCGACACGGACGGATACCCGCCCGATTTATGTCGAGGTTGAGGATCGCCCATTCGTGGGATTTGTTGAAACTGTGTACAGAAACGACACCGAAAAAAAACATGTCGCGGTCAAGGTGCGCCTGGACAGTGGTGCACGAGTGACCTACACGCAAGATAACCTGCGCGATTTTCGCAGCGGGGATCGTGTTCGTATCGAAGGCGGCCGCGTTTATAGAAGTTAAGCGCGGTTGCGCATTAGTACGCAGTAACCATCGCCGCTTTAATGCCGGTGGACGCTGCGGTAAACGGGGCGCAAGCCCGCTTTTAAACCATGAAACAGGAGTCTGTTATGAACTGGGATCAAATCGAAGGTAACTGGAAACAGTTGAAGGGCAATGCGAAAGAACAATGGGGCAAGCTTACCGACGACCACCTCGATGTGATCGCAGGCAAGCGCGACCAACTGGCTGGCAAGATTCAAGAGCAATACGGCTACACGAAAGAACGTACCGAAGAAGAAATTGACCGGTGGGCAAAGGAGCGGAAACAGTAGTCGTCCTGAGTCAGGCACCTTTAAGACGTTGATTCTTGACGTAGCCGGTTCGCGCGCCGCTGGTGCATGGACCGGTTACTTGAAACACGAAACAACAAATCATTCTCACTTTTTGACCACCCAACCTCACCACCTCATTTACAAAGGAATATTTATGAACATGAAACCAATCCACGCTTTACTCGCTGCAGCGCTCTGCGCCTCCAGCTTTGCAGCACACGCAGCAATCACGAAAGACGAACACAAAGCTGCGGTCAAAAATGCCGAGATGTCGTACAACTCCGCCAAGGCCACGTGCGGTGCTTTGGCTGGTAATGCCAAAGACGTATGTATCGCCGAGGCCAAAGTTGAAAAGACCTACTCGATTGCAAAAACCGATAGCGATTTCAAAAACACGCCGAAAGCCGTGTACGACGGTCGTAAAGCGGTTGCCGGTGCCGAATACGACTTAGCCAAAACCAAGTGCGCTGCCAAAGCTGGCAACGACAAGGATGTCTGCATCAAGGAAGCCAAAGCCATTGAAGTCCGCGCCCAGGCTGATGCCAAAGCCGGTACCAAGGTGAGTGCAGCACGCGCTGATGCATCCGATGAAAAGCGCAAAGCCAACTACAAAGTGGCTATCGAAAAATGTGATGCCTTTAGCGGTGCCACCAAAGATGCATGCGTAAAAGAAGCAAAAACCACGTTCAATATGTAAGTTTCACTATTCGTCTCCCTTGGAGCCCCTCCTGGCTCCACTTCGGCGGGCCCTTGTGGCCCGCTTTTTTTCGTCTCGCCTTGCGATGTCGGATTCGTCCTACATTGGAATCGGCTCTGCCGCCATGGCGGCTGCCGCAATCTCTACCGATAATGCAGAAACACTTCGTCAGGAGAGCCCCATGAACACTAAATTTTCGTCACGCTCACAGCCGTCCCACGCATTCATGGTTGCCTTGTTTGGTGGCGTGATGCTGTTCGCCGCAGGTTGTGACAAGTACACTGATTCCGGCCAGACCGTCGGGCAAAAACTCGATAAAGCCATCGACAAGACCAACGCCAAAATCGCCGCTGCTGGCGATAAAGTCGAGAAAAAAGTTGATCAGGCCGGTGCCGCTGTCGCGAGCGCGGGTGAATCGATATCGAACACCACCGGTGCCGCCGTGGACAAGGCGGGCACGGCGGTGTTTAGCAAAGTCGATCAGGTCGGTGTCATCGTTGACGATTCAGCCATCACCGCATCAATCAAAGCGGATTTACTGAAAGACCCAGGCCTGAGTGCGCTCGCCATCGAGGTGAATACCGTCAAGGGTGAAGTGACGTTGAAGGGTGAGGTCTCAACGGAAGTACGCAAGCAACGCGCGGAAGGAATATCCCGTCATATCGTTGGCGTGACCAAAGTGACCAACCTGTTGAAGGTAACGGGCACCTAGTGTAGTGCTTCACTCTCTTTGGCACTTATGCGAGCAATCACACATTGGTTGCCCTCCGTGCCTCCTTCCCCCATGAAAATGGGCGAAGGCTGGGATGGGGGACTATTCGCAAGCATCGCCCCCATCCCGACCTTCCTTGCAGGACGCGCATTCCGCTGCATGGGAATGCCGTTCGACAAGCGCGACGTACACGTCACGAAACCCTTGCCTCACCCCCGTCGTCGGGGGAAGGGGTTGACCGGAGAGAACAAATTAAGTCGCGTTAAATGCGAAGCGCTACACTAGCCACATCTTACTGGCGCACTTCCTGAAGAATTTGCGCCACATTAATGTTGCGCGCTTTCTCGCGAATCGCAGGCAAGTATTGGCCCTGCATGTTTGTGGCTTGGCCCAGCAATTGTGTGTAGGTGTCTTTCAGCACGCTAGTTGAGAACGTGCGGCCACCGGCGTAATAGCGCTTGGCCAAATGCCCCAGCGCGTAGGTGGTGGCAAACGACATCCCGGAACTGACTGACTGCTTGGCGATGCCGCCGATGAGTCCACCGATCAATCCGCCGCCAAAGATTTTTCCGAGCAGCTTTACCCCTATCTGCTCAACGTATTGTGAGGCCATGCCCACGCCGGCCGTCGCGAGAAAATCCTTGATGTGGCCTTTATCGAGCTCAAAACCGTACGTCTTGCCGATGCGGTAGACCATTTTCATTTGCAATGGAATGATCGCCATCGAGGCGAGTGTTTCAGGCAGCAATTCCAGTGCACCGTTCAGGATCGCGTAATTGAGGATTACTTTGTCCTGCTCGTCACTGCTCATGGTGCTGGCTAGAAGTGCTGGCTCAAACGAGGAGCTGGTGCCGAGCGGGGCTGCCGCGAAAGCTTCTGCGTTGGCGGTCAATGCGGTGGCACTCGCGACAGCCTGCGGGCTCAGGGCGAGCTTGCCGCGCAGATTGGACAGGAACGCGCGTTCCGCGTCGCCTTGCACGCCATCGGCATCGCACACGCCAACAGCAAATTCATAAGCCAGGCTTTTCATCTCCGGAGTCGTCAATGCCGCGACTGCGCCGTCAATCGAGGCGCGGTTCAGGATGACGTCCTGATAAATCGCGGCGACGTTGATGTCGTTGCCCGCTGAGAGCGAATCGGTGACGCGTTTCACAGCGGCGCGATCGGCGTCGCTGTTGTGGCCATCGGCAAAAGCGGCCATGAGGGCGATGGTGATGATGGCTTGCTGGTCGTTGCTGGTCATGGTGATGTCCTGATGGGTGGGTTGTAAGGTTGGATATGGGTGCATATGGGTAAATTGAAAGGCCGTGAAGATCGCGGAAATCGGCAAACGCCTACAAGCTTGTCGGTGTTCACCCCACAGAGTCGCGCATCGAAAAATGCGGAAATAGCACCATGCGCAATTTGCATCGCTGACGCGAAACATTGCGCAGTATTTCCCAACCATGAACAAGGTGCAACCATGAAGCAGCTCGCCATCAATAGCAGAGGTAACACACGCGGCACGCAAGGCGCGGCAATGAAGCCGACACAAACCATAAACACACTTTCCAACACCGCATTCGCCTCCATGTTCGCTGCCGCCTGCGCACGTCGCGCTGCCGCGACCACGCGTGCGGGAGGACAATAAAATGAACATGCGAACTCTTCTCGGGCGCTTCACCCTTGTCAGCGCATTAATCACAGCGGCAACAAGCGGTCTGGCGCAACAGGTTTCTGTGCCGCTGCAATCGCTGCTCAGCCGCGAGCAGGTGAAAATCGCGGTGACGACGGTCACGCCGTTTTCAGTCGGGCGCGAGACAGTATCGATGTTCAACAATCAGATTACGGTGGTATTGACCGAGCATGATTTTTCGCCCGTTGCCGGTCCTGCGCCGCCAGCTTTCTACGTGCCCGTGACAAACGGTGAAGTGATTCTGGGCAGATTGCCGCAGGGTTCCTATTCGGTAGAGGTGCTATCGCGCAGTCAGAGCACTCAGGCGAATACGTTTGTCGGCAGAACGCAATTTAATATCGAAAACGATACCGTCGCCGCCTCGTCTGCCTATCCCGCTTATAACTACACCGACCTGTGGTGGAATTCGAGCGAATCCGGTTGGGGCATCAGCATTCATGTGAAACGCGATAAGTTCTTCGCGGCCTGGTTTGTCTACGATGCGTCGGGCAATCCCACCTGGTACAGCTTGCAAGGCGGCAGATGGGAAACGGCCACCCGGTACAGCGGACCGATCTACGTCACGCACGCCGCGCCAAATAGCGGCGTTGGCCCATTGTCAGCGCTCACCATTACATCGTCGGGCTTTGGCGTGGTCACCTTCAACGGCACGGATCAGGCGACATTCACATACGACATCGGTGGAATTTCGGGCAACAAGAGCATCGTGCGGCAGCCGTTCTAACGCGCGCCCACAAAACACGTGAACACTAGCACTGGCGCGGTCTGTGGCGGTATTTATGCCCGCAAGCCGCACCAGGGCTAGAGTCTATAAAATTTATGGCGGCAGCACCAATCCCGACCGGGCCTTCACGGCCGAAATATCCGACGCATTGATGGCACCGGTCGCGTTCACATCAAACTGAAAATTAGCCGAGGTGATTGATTGGCCAGAGCGTGCCTTGATCGCGCTGATGTCGCTCGAATTAACTGATCGTGTTCCGTTCACGTCGCCCACCAACAAGCCGATGGCTGCAAACGCATTCAATGCCGTGCCATTCACGCCGGTCAATGTCACCGACGCCCGCCGGTTATCGACGATGCCTGAAAGCGTGACGACGACATCGGTTCCGGAAATAACTGCGCTGGCCGATCCTGCGCTTGCCATCACTGTGCCGGTAGAGCTAATCGTATCGTTGAACTGAAATATCAGCGTATGTCCCGCGCCGATGACGCGTGGCTCCGTGCTGACGGCACCGCCAATTGCCTGCGTCGCATCGAGCGAAATATCAAACGTCCCTGCACCACCGTGTGTCTTGCGTGATTGCACCGATACCAGCGTGAGCGCAGCCGCAGCGCTTGGGGTCACGCTTACAGGTGCGGACGCAGGACCGGTGCCGACGACGTTGGTGGCAGCAACGCGGCAGTTGTAGCTGGTGCCATTGGTCAATCCGGTCACTGCGATGGGAGAGGTCGCCGTGCTGGCAGTGAAACCGCCTACATCGCAGGTCGCCGTGTAACTGGTAATCGCGGCACCGCCGTTGGATGTTGGCGGCACGAAGCTTAATATTGCGCGCGCGTTTCCGGCAACACCAGCAACTTGTAGTGGCACACCGGGGACGCTGGGCGGCACAATGTTGAACGTGGCGGTCAGACTAGTGGCGGCGTTAATCGTAATCTGGCAAGACCCCGTTCCGCTGCATGCACCACTCCAGCCCGCGAACATCGATCCCACATTGGCGGTCGGCGTCATCGTGACGACAGTGCCAAGATCAAACGCGGCAGCACACGTCACGCCACAATCAATACCGGCTGGCATCGATGCCACCACGCCACTACCGGTGCC
>JANNRY010000257.1:0-1969 GCA_031401935.1 Betaproteobacteria bacterium
CGGTGTCACGTTGACAATGATGCCGCAGCGCGCGTAGGTTGATTTGCCGAGGCAGATGGTCAGCACATTGCGTGGAATGCGGAAGTACTCAACGGTTCTTGCGAGCGCGAATGAATTGGGCGGAATGATGCAGGAATCACCTTTGATATCGACGAAAGAATTCGGGTCGAAATTCTTTGGGTCAACAATGGTCGAATTCAAATTCGTGAAGAGCTTGAATTCATCGGAACAGCGAATGTCGTAGCCGTAACTCGATGTGCCGTAGCTGACGATACGTTGGCCGTTGGCTTCGCGCACCTGTCCTGCTTCGAACGGCTCGATCATGCCGTGTTCCTTGGCCATACGGCGAATCCATTTATCGGATTTTATGCTCACGCTTGCTGCTCCATTTTATGTATTAAGTCACACCTGACTGCTACTCAAGTCTGATACAACACCAACGTTACGTCTGCGGCGCGTTCCCTGATCGCGATCAGCGCCTGATACTCAGGCGAATCATGCCACCGGTTCGCGGCATCCAGATTATCAAACTGCAACGCCACTATTTTCTCGTGCGACATTTCACCGCTGAATAATCGTTCCTGCTGACCACGAAATAGTATCGTGCCGCCATATTGTGTGATCGTCGCACCCACGCGGCTTCGATATTGCTCCCACGTCTCGGCATCCTTCACTCGAATATGCCCCACGCAAATTGCCGACATCTTAGCTTTCCTCGGCTTGGTCAAGGTGTTCGGCGCAGTATGAAATCGCACGCTTATGGGTCTGCGTTGAAGGTTCCGAAGAGAATTGGACAATATGGTTAAGCAACAGGCGCATCGCCTCCTGATGCTCGCCTAGATGGTAGCGCGTCATCGCCAGAAATACATCGAATTCCGGCGCGTCGGGGAAAATTGCCGCGCCTCGCTGAAGAATGCGGGCTGCGTCGCCGAATCTGCCGACGCTGCGATATGTGCTTCCCAAACTGATAAACGCACAGCGCAGCTCTTCACCTTCGAGGCCGCATGCGATTGCCTGTTCGTAAAACCCGATCGCCTCATCGCGCACGCCTTCCGAACCAAAGGTGCTCGCCAGCTCAAAATTAACCTTGGCGTCGTCTGGATTGACGTTATGCAGGTCGAGAAGAATGGTCAACGCTTCGGTGTGCTGCGAAGCGTTGCGCAATTCAATCGCGCGCTGAATGCCTTCGTTCAAAATATCAAGTGTTCTGAATAACGATCTTTGGAAATATTGCGCTGCGGTCCTGCGATTGCTTGGCAATTTTTGCCGCACATTTGCGCGCGATATCCTTGTAAATAGCCGAGATCGGCCCGTCCGGATCGGATACGACAGTCGGCTTGCCGCTATCGGCCATTTCGCGAATCTTGATATCCAGCGGCAACGAGCCGAGCAAATCGATGTTGTAGTCCCTGGCCATCTTGCCGCCGCCGCCTTCGCCAAAAATATGTTCCATGTGCCCGCAATTCGTGCACACGTGCATGGCCATGTTTTCGACGATGCCGATGATCGGAACGCCAACTTTCTCAAACATCTTCAGGCCTTTGCGCGCATCGAGAAGCGCAATATCCTGCGGCGTCGTGACGATAACAGCGCCCGTCACCGGTACCTTTTGCGCCAGCGTGAGTTGAATATCGCCGGTGCCAGGTGGCAAGTCGACGATCAGATAATCAAGATCATGCCAATTGGTTTCATTGAGCAATTGTTCAAGCGCCTGGGTAACCATCGGCCCGCGCCAAACCATCGGCGTTTCCGGGTCAATCAGAAAGCCAACGCTGATGGCCTGAATACCGTGACCCTCCATCGGCTCCATGGTCTTGCCGTCCTTGGAGGCGGGACGACCGGTGATACCCAACATCATCGGCTGCGATGGCCCGTAAATGTCAGCGTCCAGCATACCAACACTGGCCCCTTCAGCCGCCAGCGCCAACGCCAGATTCACAGCCGTGGTGCTTTTCCCCACGCCGCCCTT
>JANNRY010000258.1:0-2903 GCA_031401935.1 Betaproteobacteria bacterium
GTCGATCATTTGTTCCCGTACGGGAAGGATACGGGCAGCCAAAGGTTTGTCGCTAGAAATTTTTACCGTACGGGAAGTTTTGTTCCACTAAGGACCTGGTTCTTCTGAATCCTTACCGTACGGGAAGATTTTACGTCTAAGCCCTCTGACTCCTCCGATATCTTACCGTACGGGAAGATCTAACTCCTAGAAGCCCTGGCTTTGTTTTTTTATTCCCGTACAGGAAGATTCATCACCCGCCCGCGATCTCGGCCCCTCGGCGATCGATGCGGAACGTCCGCCCCCCTTACCCACCGTCGCGCCACCTTACACGAACCCCGCCGCGCTGTCGTAGCCAATCGGAATCCCCGCCGCGGCCCCGCGGTGTGAACGCCGGGCAGGAAGCGCGGGAATCTGCGCGCGAGCGTGGTGACGGCGCGGCGGCGTAGCGCAGCGCGACCGCGCGCCGGCGAAGAAGTTGGCGAGCGGCGAGGCTACCGGTAGCGGTGAGCGGCACCCAGAAATAGGAAGGCCGGGAGATCAAGTCCCGGCCTTCAGCGTCGCCCAGAAACAGCGGCGTGAGCCACCGTCGACCTCGCTCTTCTCGCGGATCGACGGCGGTGTCCAGTTTTCGGCTGGGTGCGGGGGTCCGCCGTCGCTGTGTGCGCCCACGAGGCCGGTAGCGGCCGACTGTTCAACTGCGGGCGATGCCGGCGCTTGGTGGTGATCTGCCGGGGCTGCGATCGCGGGCATGACTACTGCGACCACGTGTGCGCGCGGGCATCGGAGCTCGAGTCGCGGCGGGCCAGCAATGCGCGGCACCAGCGAACGCCGGACGGCCGTCGCCAGCACGCGGCCCGGCAGGGCCGCTACCGCGTCCGCAAGTCGAAAGTGACGGAGGGTGGTCTCGCGAACGTGGTCGCGGCGGCGACGGTCGAGGTCGACGCGACCCCGACCGAAATCGCGGCCGCGCAGGAGAACGACGATGGTGATCGCGAGACCAACTTGGACGGTGAGCGTGCGGTGCACGAGGCGCGAAACAAAGCTGCTGGTGACGGAGCTGGGCACCGACCTGCTCAAAGCGCGCTTGTGCCCGCATCCGCGACAGCCGCGGGCCCTGATGACGCTGTGCGAAGGCCTGGCGCTGTGGCACGGCTCGCCCCTACGCGTTGCTGTGTCTGCGGCCGACAATGCGATGGACTGTTTCGAACGGATTTTCTACGACGGCGACTTCGTCGAGCCGACCAGCCCGCTGGTGTTGCTCGAGGCTCACGTACGAAACGGCCGAAGGCGATGTCTGGACGGGCTCGGTGATTTTCGCGGGATGCGGCTTCGCCTGGTGAGGGACGACCGATGAGGCGGATCCGCACCGAGCGCGAGGTCGAGATCCTGCGGCTGATTTTCGCCGAGAAGTGGCGGGTGGGTACGGTGTCGAACCAGCTCGGCGTGCACCACTCGGTCGTGCGTCGAGTACTGCAGGAACACGGCATGCCACTGCCGCGGATTCTTTTGCGGCGATCGATGCTCGACCCGTACATGCCTTTCGTGCATGAGACGTTGGAGAAGTACCCGACGCTGCCTGCGAGTCGGCTGTGGAACATGCTGCGCGAACGCGGCTACACCGGCGGCGACTCGCGTGTGCGCGAAGTCGTGTCGCTGGTGCGCCCGCGGCCTCGCGGCGAGGCCTACCTACGACTGTCGATGCTACCCGGCGAGCAGGCCCAGATCGACTGGGGCAGCTTCGGCAAACTTCGGATCGGCCGCGCCGTACGCAATCTGATCGCCTTCGTCGCGGTGCTCAGCTACTCGCGCCGGATTTTTCTGCGCTTCTACCTCGATGCGCGGATGCCCAACTTTCTCCACGGACACGTGGCGGCCTTCGAATCGTGGGGCGGCGTCCCGAGGCTCCTGCTCTACGACAACCTCAAGAGCGCGGTGCTCGAGCGGGTCGATGACGCGATCCGCTTCAATCCGACGATGCTGGCCCTCGCGGCCCACTACCGCACCGGTCCGCGCGCCGCGTCGAAGGCACGAGGGAACGAAAAGGGTCGGGTCGAGCGGGCGATCCGCTACGTCCGCGACAACTTCTTCGCCGGTCGCGAGGTGACCGATCTTGTCACTCTCAACGCCGACGCGGAAAGCTGGTGCCGCGAGATCACGGATGCGCGCCGCTGGGTCGACGATCGCGATCAACTCGTGCGCGAGGTCTTCGAGGAGGAGCGCGCCTCGCTGCTGCCGCTGCCCGACGACAGCTTCCCGTGCATCGAGCGCGTCAGCGTGAGTGTCGGCAAGCAGCCGTACGTGCGCTTCGATCGCAACGACTACTCCGTGCCGCACGAGCTGGTCCGTCGTAGCCTCGTGCTGCTCGCCGATCTGACCGCGGTGCGGATCTGCAACGGCGTCGACGTCGTCGCCACGCACGCGCGAACGTGGGACGCCCGCCAGGTCATCGAGGACAAGGGCCACATCCAGGCGCTGGTCGAGCGCAAACGCCAGGCGCGACGGCACCGGGGTATGGATCGGCTGCGGCACGCCGCACCAACGAGCGAGCGTTTCCTGCAGCGCGCAGCGGAGCGCGGCCGCAACCTCGGCAGCACGACCGCCAAACTTCTCGAGCTGCTCGACGAGTACGGCGGCGCGGCTCTCGACGAGGCGATCGGCGAGGTGCTCGCGCGAGATGTCGTCCACGTGCCCTCGGTGCGCCAGATGCTCGAACAGCGCCGACACGCCAGCGGACGCCCGCTGCCCGTCGCGGTCGCGCTGACCAACCCGCGGCTGCGCGACGTCGTCGTGCGCGCGCACCACCATTCTACCAAAGACCCCCAAACCCACGACAACCAAAATAAAACCCAAAAAAAATGAAAAACAAAACCAGCGACGTAGGGCCAAAACAAATCGCCAAGAACGCAAACACTCGCGCGGGG
>JANNRY010000259.1:0-9255 GCA_031401935.1 Betaproteobacteria bacterium
AGCAACGCTTCGGCCTTGGCATAATCATCATAGCTACCAGTCAGCCGGGCGCGCTCCTGATAAAGCGAAACAACCTCGAGTGGGATAAGCGTATCGCCGACTTGTTTCGCGGCGAGCGAAACACCATGTTCGATTGCCGCATTGAATTTGCGCAGCTCGGCTTCGTAACTCGGCTTCTCAACCGTTTTGCCGGGGTTCGGCGTTGCGCCGGTGAGCTTTGCCCTACCGTCACAACCCGCGAGCAAGCACACACAAACCAGGCTCAGCGCAATGCCGAGCCTGTGTGGGATGCTTGTCAAGGCTGCGCGGGGCGCAAGTGTGGGAACGCGGCAGGTAATGCAGTGCCCGCCTCGTCGCGAGTTGGGTTGATCACACCGACTAGCGTGTTGAGCGTGTGTGGTGGCGACGTGCCGGAAACACGCAACAGCGCGGCTGAGAGCAGGCGATCCACGACAGGATCGTCGTACCCGCGCCCGTTCGGCCAGCCGGGTGCTGCGCCAAGATCATAGGTGATGACATCGGGAAGAATTACCGGCGCGGCAACGGCTACGCAGGCCGAGATATCAACTTGTGTGTTGTTCGCAGGCGGCGTCACCATTTCGGTCGAGCAAGGCGTGAGACCGAGTGCGCGAAGGGCTGGACCAACCTTGTAATGGATATTTCTCAACGAGTTCGACTGAGTGCCAACTGTCAAGAGCCCCGCGAAATCACGTCCATCATTGATTGGGTCGCCGCGATTTAGCGCGTCGCGTTGATTATTGAAGGTATTGGATGCGTTTGCAGGGTTGAGGACTGCGCCGGTCGGACCAACAGGCGAGATTGCCGGATCTCTCGACAATAGTGCAGTGGCAATCGCAGGCTGCCCGGTGCGATCCACGCGAAGGTAGCGGTCCTCTGTGGCGGTCGAAAAATCGAAGCGGAGGGTACCAACGTCGCCCCCACCGCCACAGCCGCCAAGCACGAGAACAAGCGCCAATCCGATGGTGGAAAGCGAATATTTATTGTCAACGAGAGTAACGAATTTAGTTTTCATATGATCACCCCGCCAAACGGCCAGTGGTTCCCCAAACCCTGACTTTGGGTCGCACACCACCCACAGCAGGAGCCAACGCGTCGTTACTCATTTCGAAGACGATTGTTGAGACGTTACGAAACGCGAACGAATCCCGCCGCGCCTGCCCGCCGCTGAGTCTGAATGCGCCGACCACGTCGCCGCTTTGCCCAGTGCCCGCGAAGGACGCGACTAGCGCCGCATAGCCTTCGGCGTCAAAAAAGAATGGATCGTTACGCAACCCCGCGAATGCCCGCATGCCCCCGGACGAAGTGAAGACGCTCTCGGTCTTACCGGAGAAAGTGCCACCGGCGCCGGGTACGTTCTCAAGTTGCAACCCGCAATTGCCGTCCTGGTCTCTGGCAAGTCTTGCAAACACCTTTACGTCGGCGACACTGTCAAAATTCCCTGCGGCATCGGCGCGATCAATGTGCAACGTGTAAAGAACTCTGGGGTCGCAGTAGAACGAACCATCGATCCTGGAACGGGGTGCGGACCGACCGCCAAAGGTGATGGCAGCAACAGTTTTGGTCGCGGATTCGGGTGACGGGAAAATGAAAATGTCAGCAAGATCGGCAGCAGGATCAGCATCGGCACCAGGTGATTCTGCATGATCGGCCGACATCACGGCTGCACTGACCGCGAGTGCCAGCGCGGCAGCGACGCCACGCGGAATGCGGCGCAGTCTAAATTTGGAATTCATGTTGTGCTCCTTGGAATATGCAACTTTTTTGGCGGGACGCCGAGCTGAGCGGTAAGACAACTTGTTACACGCCTACTTTACTGCATCGGCGATCGTTGCGTATCCCCTAATTACGGTAACGGGGTGGCGCGGAAAATATTGCTTTTCAGCGTAGCGGCGGATAGCCGACCCAGCGCTTTGCGAACGGGTCCCAAAGCTTACAGACGGCAAACGTTTTCCATATCCTCGACGGCGAGAAACGCTCTTGCGTCACGAGGCTGGCGTATTCGGCTTTTAGCGCAGCCTGTGCGGTCGGTAAATGATAGAGCGGAATTTGCGGCGCGATGTGATGCGCGGTGTGCTCAAGAATATTGAACAATCCCCAATTGAAACCGAATGGAAATCTAATGTGCACAGTAGAAATCAGTTGGCGCTCCGCCGCAGCGGGCGCCTCTGATTCACGATACCACGCGACATCAGGATGAAAGTGGTGCAGGAATGTGACGAAACCCATTTCCCAATGCCAAAAAAATTGTGTCACGACGATACCAAAAAATAGCATGGTCGCAGGATGAAAATGGCTCTCATTGATCAAGCCCAACTGCGAAAATAGCCCGGCAAATAAAGCGACTTCGCACGCCATCCATGCGATGACGAGTACGTAGTCGAGTGCGAAATATCGGCCAGCCAGCTTGTAATCCTGTCGTCTGGCGGCGTTAGGCAACAGATGTGACTCAAACCATTCCGGGGAATACAGCAGCCCCGCAAATGGGATGGTGCGAGAAAGGCGATATCGCAGTTTCTGTAGGAACGTCATCCGCCGAAATTGCGCCACATCGGCTGGGGGATAGCCATCATCAAGCTCCAGCACCTGTGTGTGCCGATGGTGAATGAAATTGTGACGAAACCGCCACGCTGTAAACGAGTGCCAGCTTGGCAGAAACGCGATCTGCCCCAGCACACGGTTCCAGCGACTGCTGGGGGTGAGCGCATCGTGGCAAGCATCATGGCCGACAATGAATGTCGGGCCGATGGTGAGACCGCGTATTGCCGCGAATGCGATGAGTATCCATAGAGACTGGGCGGCATAAAGCAAGTATGTAAAAGCGCCATAAAGAATATAGGCAAGAACTAAAAACAAAATTCCCAGGCCAACGCTGCGCTCATAACAACGCGCAGGGATTGAGGCGCGCAGAGCTTCAGACGACAACTCGTTAGCAACACTTTGTGTTGGTGGTTCCGTCCTATCCATGGACCAACTTCTCAGCATTACCCTTCAGCGCATTGGTTGCCTTCGCGCGCGCTGCAAATAGGATGTCGCAAAATTCATCGATGTCGGCTTTTGTGTGGTCGGCCATCACCTGCAATCGATAGCGGCAGGTGTTGCGCGAGACGGCGGGATATTCGACCAGATTCACCAGTGCACCTCCCTCCAGCGTGAATCGACAAGTGAGTCGCGAAAGGGCCGCATTACCAAGTACAACAGGAACGATGGGCGAGGGCTGGCCCAACACCTCAAAGTCCATTTCGATAAGTTGCGCACGCAAATAGCGGATATTGTCGAGCAGCTGGTCGCGCCGGCTGGCACCTTCTGGCGACTGCACCAGATCGAGCGCTGCTATGACAACTGCGGCTTGCACGGGCGAAAGCGCATTTGTGAATGTGAGCGGGCCGCACATGTAGCGCAGCGCAATTTTTAGTGCGGGATGGTTGGAAGCAACGAAACCGCCGTTGGACGCAAATGTTTTGCTGAACGAGCCCATCACCACGTCCATGTCTTGCAGCGCAGCCTGTGCGCCCAAGTGACCACGTCCGTCAGCACCGAGACAACCGAGGTCATGCGCACAATCGACCATGATAGTGGCGTGGTACTTGTGGGCAATCTTTGCCGCCTGCCGTAAATCTGGCGTGTCGGCGTCCATCGAGAACATGGATTCGGTCACCACCAAAATGCCCACCTCCGGATTTTCAGCGCGGATACGGGCGAGCTTCTTTTCCAGCCCCTCTGCAGATAAATGCGGGAATGAATGCACATTGTTGGTCGCGGCCCGAGCGCCCTCCATTAGGCAAGCGTGAGCGAGCATATCGATGACAACATGATCGGTAGCACGTACGAGTGTTTTGATGATGCCGTAGCCTGCACCCCAGCCAGTCGGAAACACGGTCGCCTCGGCATATCCGAGCCAATGGGCGATGCGCTGCTCTAGCGCGATAGTTTGTTCGGTCAGCCCCATCAGGGCGGCAGAGCCGGCAGAGTGCACACCACATTCATTGACCGCCTTGATGGCCGCTGCTTTGATGGCTGGATGTCCGGCCAGGCTTAGATAATCCTGCGATGCAAAATTGGGTCCCTCAAAGCGACGGCCAGCGCGGTCAAATGCAACCGAGCGATTCTTGATTGCACCTGATGTGTGTTTTGAATAAGGCTCGACGCCATTTCTGAGGCGGGCAGTTGACCAGATCGAGTGCTCACTCAAACGGTCGAGAAGATCGCGACCGGGGACTTCGCCATACTGCGCGACATCGCCGCCAAGGAAATAATTGCTTTCAGGGCACGCGGGATCGAAGTCAAGCGCCGCAAGGTTTGAGGAGATGTCCGACAAGGGAAACACGCCACTTCGATGTGCCGTCGTTAAGTCAAAATCTCGTGGTCGCCGGTCGTCGTTCAAAGTTGCTCCATCGGTAGACAGTTCGGTGCACAGGGCGGGTTGCATTCGTCAATGCAGGGCTACCAAGCGCTGCGTTTTTATCACTGTCGCCACGCGCGCTGGTCACGTATCTACAATAGCGAGACAGTGCAATCACGTCCCCACCCGCGCGGGTAGGGGTTTTGCCTAATTTGTGGTTTTCGTTGTGACGATCTCCATGACGCTCGATGCGCTAAAAAGACTAATCTCTAGCACTGGCGGGCCTCTGCGGACATTTATGCCCTGTGATGCCCATCAAATGGCGTTCTTTGATTTACGGGCCGAGCCGTAGAGAACACAACAATGTCATTTCGACCAAACTGAGAAATCTGCTGCTACTTCACAAAACGCAAAGCAGATTTCTCACCCGATAAAACCGGGTTCGAAATGACAAGCATGCAAGGGTGAGGATGTCGTGGCGCGTTGCTTCAACCATCGAGGTTCAAAACAACACCGTCACCCGATAGCCGACCGGCAGCGCATTGATCACGTCTACATTGCTTTTATCGAGATCGATAATCACTTCCAATACATCGCGATCACTCTTGTCGGCGGGATCAATGCCGAGCACGGTGCGCCGTCCCATTTGCGCTTCGCGCGCGACAATTTTGCCGGGCACGCGCAATTTTGGATTGAAGTCGCTGGTGATGGTGACAGCCTGGCCGACTTTAATGCGTTCAATAAATCTCTCATCCACCTCCGCACGTACCCGCAACTTTGCCAGATCACTGAGCGTGACTGCGGTTTGTGGTGGTGTGATCGACACCACATCACCGCGCTCCACGGAGACTTTAAGCACGGTCGTATCGGCAGGTGCCCGCAGCAAACATTTTTCGGCTTCTGCCCTCGCCAGTGATAATTTCGCCTGTGTGCCCGCCACACGCGCCTCCATGCTGGCGAGGTCCTCACGCCGCGCAGGAGAATTCACCAGCGCTGCCTGCGTCGCCGCCACAGTTTGCCGGGCTTGCGCTGATTTTAATGCGTCGCCTGTGGCATCGACTTGCAATTCGGTGATGACACCGCCCGCGCCGCCCCTGACGCGCAGGGCTTCAAAACGGGTCGCGATATTTTTCGCCCCCTGCACCTCTACGTCGGCTGCATGTGCAATTGCGCCAGCGACTCTGCGCTCTTCATCGCGCGATCCTTGTTTCATCTTTGCCAGTTGCGCCCGTGAATCCGCCAGTTCCGCTTCGGCGGCGCCGATGTTAGCAAGGCGATCATCGCAGACGAGGCTAGCGAGAATGGTGCCTTTGGTGACGCGGGTCGCTGGCCTGACAGCGACATCTTTGACAACGCCCATGATGGGAAAGCCCATGCGCACGGTTGGGGATGCGCCTTCGATACGACCGGCGGCGGCGAAGCTGGTGGTTTGTTGGGCGAGGGCAAAAGATGGGACGCTGATGAGGCAAACCAATGCGGCACGGTAACTATTTCTCCACGAAGCAAACACCTCGAAGCCGTCGTCCCCGCGAAGGCGGGTATCCAGTGTCGTGCGTAGAAAAGTCGCTGGTTCCCCGCCTTCGCGGGGACGACGGCGTTTTATGCGTGCGATATATTCAATCGCTAAATCAGCCATTCGACTCATAGCGCAATCCGCCATCCTCAAGGTAATAAATATGCTGCACCCACTCGATCACTCGCGGGTCGTGCGTCACCAGTACGGCAGCTTTATTGGTGCCGGATATCCTTTCCTGCAGCAGATTCAAAAATGCTTCGGCAGAGTGCCAATCAAGCGCCGCCGTTGGTTCATCAGCAAGAATCAACGGCGGATCGCAAGCCAGCACGCGGGCAAGTGCCACGCGCTGTTTTTCGCCGCCACTCATTGCGGCAGGCATCGCAGCGGCAAGCGGCAACATGCCGACAGCAGCTAGGGCCTCGGCTGCCACGTGCTGCGCTTTTGCGGCATCGCGGTACCGAAACCACGCCGGATACAGCACGTTGTCAATCGCATTGAGCTGCGGCAGCAGGCGAATATCCTGAAACACAATGCCAACGTGCTCGCGCCGAAATCGGCAGCGCGCAACTTCATCGAGATCGGTTAGCTCAACGCCGCCGACTGCAACCGTCCCCGATGTCGGCGCGACCAAGCCGCCAAGGATCGAAAGCAGCGTTGATTTGCCTGAGCCCGACGGCCCGAGGATGGCCGACAACGCGCCGACGCGAACTTGGGCGTTAATGTTCTGAAAAAGCGTGCGTGCATTTTTTCCCTCTGCAATCACATGCGAAATATTGGTGAGCGCCGCGAGACCCGTACCCACTGCGTGATGAAAAGCGTGTGAGGCGATGGCGTGGTTCATGTCACTGCCGCAACGCGTGCGCAGGTTCCAGCCGATGAATCAACCGTATAGCCGAAACGCTGGAAGCCGCGCCGATAAACGCACACGCAACCAGCACTGCCAACGGCACATACAACGGCTGCGCGATCCAGCCCAATACAAATGCTTTCGTAATCGCCGCGAACACATAAGCGAGCACGCTGCCGAGCACGCCTGCGCACAGCGAGATGGCAACCGACTGCGCCATCACGACATCGCGCAAGGTGCGTTTCTCAAAACCGATTGCACGCAAGGTGATGTAGTGCTGCAATGATTCGAGCACCGAAGCATACAAATTCTGCGAAATGATCAAAATCCCGATACCGAATGCCATCACCGCGGAGAGCAACAAGCCACCGCCCGCGCCGGTGCCGGTCAACCAGAAGATAGCTGAGCGGCGTGCGTACTGTGCGGAAGTGAGTACGGTTAATTCCGGAAATGCGCGCTTTAGCACCAGCAATGTAGAGATGGCATCTGCATCCGGCCGCAACCACACGCCGATGCCCGTGCACGCGTCGGCAGGCATGCGCAACCAGCGCTGTGCGTTGGCGGCATTGGTGACAAGAAAAGGCGAGCCAAGAAATGTTGGATAACCTTCCATGGCGTGCGAAATCAACACCTGCTGCCCGCTGATTTCAAGATTGAAGGGCACCCCTTTGGACGTAAATTGCGCCAACGAGGTGCGATCAACAAAAGCGAAGCGATCACTTTCCGGCACACGGTCGGTCAATGTTTTGCGCTCACCTGAAACCAGGCGAAAGCGCTCCACCGGTAAACCCGCGATGCTCACCACCGACGGAAACCCGCGGGCATCGACTGCGGTCGCAAAGCCTGTGACGACCGGCGCGCTATCGGCGACACCATCGAAGCCGGCAATCGAATGCACGTGGTCACGACGCATCGTCGCGCTGAAATCAAATGCCTGCGCCTCGTGAGGCACCACCCATATGTCGGCATCGACACTGCGGATCATCGAGGATGCTGAACTGATGAAACCAACGATGAGGAAAAGCTGGTAGATGATGAGCGACACCGCGAGGGAAGCGCCGGCGAGTGTGACGAACAGGCGGCGGCGGTTGGCGGTGGCGAGTTTGAAGGCGAGGGCGAGCTCGGGGGTTTTGAATACAATTTTCTGGCGGGCGGGCTCGAACGTGGTTGGTGAATAGGGGTTGAGCAAGGCGCGCGCGCTTTGATTGGGTTTTATGGGCATGGTGAAGCATAGCGTTGGTGCGCTTTGTGAACCCTACCTGTGCGGGTGGGTTCGATTCGCAAATCTGCATTATTGCGGGCTAGCAGCCGGAAATACGCGGCGCTTTAAAAATTTGAGTTATTTAATATCTTATATTAAAATACTCAAATGAAAACCGTTCCCCGCCTCCTCGAAAAGCAGGTCAAAAAAGCCGCCCGTGCCTTTGGTGCTGTGGTGCTGACAGGGCCGCGCCGCAGTGGCAAAACCTGGCTTTTGCGCCATTTGTATCCGCAGGCGCAGTATTTTCTCTTCGAGGATCCGGATGTCATCAGTCGTTTTCGCGCTGATCCGCAAGGTTTCCTTGACGGCGTGAAACCGCCAGCTATTCTCGATGAAATCCAGAACGCGCCAGAGGTGTTCAATTACGTGCGTAGTCGCATCGATGCTGCGCCCGGCAAAAAGGGCCAATGGCTGCTGACCGGATCACAGGAAAGTGCGCTGATGCAAAACGTCACCGAATCCATGGCCGGTCGCGCCGCTATCCTCCAGTTATTGCCACTATCACTTGCTGAGTCACCCAAGGTCGATTTGTTGATGGGCGGCTATCCAGAGGTACTCGCGCGACCACGCGATGCCGCGCTCTGGTTTGCGTCGTATGTGCAAACTTATCTCGAGCGCGACGTGCGCGCCCTTAGTGCCGTGCAGGACCTTCCAACATTCCGACGATTTATGGCGCTCGCGGCAACGCGACATGGCACGGTAATCAACATGAGTGATCTTGCCGCACCGCTGGGCGTTTCTGTGCCCACCATCGGACGCTGGCTCGATATTTTGGAGGCGACCGGCCTCATGGTACGGGCGCTGCCGTTTTACGAAAATCTTGGCAAGCGCTTGATTAAGTCACCGAAAATATATTGGACAGATTCTGGCTTGATTTGCCATCTGCTCGGCATTCAAACCAATGTGGAGCTGGAGCGCTCGCCGTTTCTTGGTGCAATTTTTGAAGGCGCGGTTGCAGCCGAAATCATCAAGGCACAAATCAACCAAGGTCAGCGACGCGAGCTTTATTATTTCCGCGATCAGCAGGGGCTTGAGGTTGATTTCATCGTTCCCGTTTCCGGCGGCGCGTACATGCTGGTCGAAGCCAAAGCAACCCGCAGCCCCCATCCGGAAATGGCGAAGCCGATGTTGTCGCTCGCCCGCACTTGGGGCGCGATGGAGATCAAACGCGAGCTTGCCGGTTTCGTGCTGGTGCACCGGGAAGCGCGAGCGGCGGTGCGCTCGAGTGCGCTGGCACCGGGCGTGTTGGCGTTGACGTTGGGGGAGTTGGT
>JANNRY010000260.1:0-2916 GCA_031401935.1 Betaproteobacteria bacterium
ATTCAGGACGTGATGGGCGGGCAGGTAACGATGATGTTCGACACCATGATCGTGGCTGGGCCGCAGATCAAGGCGGGCACGGTGAAAGCGCTGGGGGTGACTTCAACCAAACGTGTGAAGGGCTACGACACGATACCAACGCTGAACGAGGCAGGCGTTCCGGGATATGAAGTGGTGTCGTGGCAGGGCATCTTCGCGCCGGCCGGTGTGCCGAAAGAAATCGTTCTGCGCTTGAATTCAGAACTGGTGAAAATCCTGAATATGCCCGACGTGCGCGAGCGCTTTGAGGGACTGGGGCTGGACATCGTCGCTAACACGCCGGAAGAGTTTGCGGTATTCCAGAAATCCGAAATCGCCAAGTGGGCCAAAGTGGTCAAGGGCGCGAATATCAAGGCTGATTAATCTAATGAAGAGCAATTACATCGCGGGTGAGTGGATCAATGGCGCGCGTGCCACACCGAACATCAATCCTTCGGATACATCCGATGTCATTGATGAGTACACGCAAGCCGATGTCGCCGATGTGACTCGTGCGGTGTCGGCTGCGCGGGCTGCATTTCCGGCGTGGTCCCTCACAACGCCGCAACAACGTTTCGATGTACTAGATGCGATTGGCTCGGAAATCCTTGCGCGCAAAAGCGAGCTGGGCAATCTGCTGGCGCGCGAGGAAGGCAAGACACTGCCCGAAGGTATCGGCGAAGCCGGGCGCGCGGGACAGATTTTCAAGTTTTTCGCCGGTGAAGCGCTACGTGTTGGCGGCGAGATCATTGGGTCGGTGCGGCCAGGTGTGGGCGTCGAAGTCACACGCGAACCTATCGGCGTGGTGGCGATGATCGCGCCGTGGAATTTTCCGATTGCGATTCCGGCGTGGAAGATTGCGGCCGCGTTGGCATTCGGCAATTGCGTGGTTTTCAAGCCCGCCGATCTGGTGCCCGGCTGTTCGTGGGCGTTGGCAGAAATTATTTCGCGTGCGGGGCTTCCACCGGGTGTATTCAATCTACTCATCGGCCGTGGTTCGGTGGTTGGGCAGGCGATGGTCGATCACGAAGAGGTAGATGCGATCAGCTTCACCGGTTCGGTTGCGACCGGAAGAAACATCGGCGCATCGGCGCTGAAACGCATGGCCAAGATGCAGCTCGAAATGGGCGGCAAGAATCCGCTCGTCGTGCTCGATGACGCCAATCTGGAACAAGCGGTTGAAGTTGCGGTGCAGGGTTCGTTCTACTCTACAGGTCAGCGTTGTACGGCATCGAGCCGCATCATCGTCACCGCCGGTATTCACGATGCGTTCGTAAAACGCCTGACAGAGCGCACGCAGAGCCTGGTCGTCGGTGATGCGCGCGATGCGAAAACGCAAATTGGGCCGGTCGTCGATGTGAAACAGCTTGAGCAGAACGAACGCTACATCGCCATTGGTAAAGACGAAGGCGCGACACTGGTTTGTGGCGGCGAGCGGCTCAAGCGCGATACCGAAGGCTTTTACTTCTCGCCCGCGCTGTTCACTGAGTGCGACAACAACATGCGCATCTGCCGCGAGGAGATTTTCGGGCCGGTCGCTTCCGTCGTGCGTGCGAAAGATTACGACGAAGCCTTGATGATGGCCAACGATACGGAGTTCGGATTGTCCGCCGGTATCTGCACCACATCACTGAAGCACGCCACGCATTTCAAGCGGCACATTCAGGCGGGGATGGTGATGGTAAACGTGCCGACGGCGGGTGTGGATTATCACGTGCCGTTTGGCGGGCGCAAAGGATCGAGCTATGGGCCGCGCGAGCAGGGGCGGTATGCGGCGGAGTTTTATACGACGGTGAAGACGGCGTATACGTTGGCTTAGCATTGCTTTCAAAGTCCTTCTCCCTTGGGGAGAAGGGTTGGGATGAGGGGTTTTCTGCTAGCGCAAATACCCCTCACCATAGCCCTCTCCCCAGGGAGAGGGTACAGGTTGGCGTGTGATTTGAGTTTGCGCCAGTACGAAGTGACGTTTCACGACCCCAGCACCTGCGCGCCCTCCCAGCCATTTTGCCGCCAGCACCCGCACCAAATGGCGTTCTACAAATTTAGTTGATTTATCCGAGGAGAAATGTATGCAAAACCATTTAACGAGAATCATCAGCGCCACATTATTTTCCACGCTGGGTTTGATATGCGCCCCACTTCTCCACGCGCAAGCCTGGCCCACCAAAACAATCAAATTCATCGTCCCCTTCCCGCCCGGCGGCAGTACTGACGCCGTCGGACGTCAGCTCGCGCAAGAGCTGACAAAGTCGCTTGGCCAGCCGGTGATCGTCGAAAACAAAGGTGGCGCCAACGGCAATATCGGCTCCGACCTTGTTGCCAAGTCAGCACCCGATGGCTACACGTTCCTCGTTTCGGGTGTCGGCTCCAACGCGATCAACTATTCGCTCTATCGCAGCATGCCGTTTGCAGACAAGGATTTCGCGCACGTCTCATTGCTGGCCACCGGCCCGAATGTGCTGGTCGTGAATCCGGAATTTCCGGCGAAGACGTTTGCGGAATTCATCACGATGGTGAAAGCCTCGCCTGGCAAATATTCGCACGCCAGTTCGGGTAACGGCTCATCGGGCCACCTGGCGATGAAGATGCTGGAACTGGCTTCGGGCATCAGCCTCGTTCACGTGCCGTACAAAGGCGGCGGGCCGGCCATCATGGATACGATCGCGGGGCAAGTGCCGATTCTGTTTATCAATCAGGACAACGCGTTGCCCCAAGTGCAGGCGGGCAAGCTGCGCGCTCTCGCCGTCGCCAGTCTGGAGCGCAACCCCGTCTATCCGACGGTGCCGACGATTGCTGAATCCGGCTTTCCTGATTTTTCCGCTGTTTCGTGGTTTGGCGTGACCGCGCCAGCAGGAACCCCGAAAGACGTGATTCAAAAATTAAACGAAGCCACTGCCA
>JANNRY010000261.1:0-1624 GCA_031401935.1 Betaproteobacteria bacterium
GCACCAGCACGCCGCGGACGCAGCGATTACGCAGACGCATCACGGCACGCTCAAACAGCGCGTTGCCGATACCCTGGGCGCGCGCTGCCGCCAAAACCGAAAGTCCGAGCTCTGCTTCCTGCGCGATGACAGCAATATGAACTACGCCAAGGATGCTTTGTGCGTCATCGGCGACGGCATAGACTTCATCGCGCTCAAAATTGATGCCGTCAACGTAATGGTTGACAGCGCTGTCGTTGAGTGACGCGCCGAACCGCAAGTGGCGGTCGGTGGCATCGAGTTGCAGGAAATGCGCCCGCAATGGCTGTTTGTCAATCTCACCTAGTGGTTTGGCGAAAAATATGGCGTTGGGTCGCATACCGACTCCTGAGAAATAGCTTCTATATATTGGGGCATAAACAGCTAAAGAAAGCGACAAAGCAGTCATAAATCAATGGCGACGCATTAGTTCGCCGCATCACTTTTACTGATGTGTAGCGGCGAATGATGAACGTGGTGCTGGTTGGCCACGACAAATTGCTAATAATCAACGCCTATGATGCGCAACATCGTTGACATTGACTGTGCGCCACCGCACCGAGGGTAATGCGGGCCGAAATTGCGGGTTTTGCCGGGCCAATCTGCCATTTCAGCGGTACTTCCGCGCCTCACTCGCGTAAAATACGCGCGGCACCTCCGTTCTGGACGCGCCCCGAATTACCCCGATATTGTTCTTCACCTCGCAAGGCAGCAAACACCATGGCTCAGTACGTCTACACCATGAATCGCGTGGGCAAGATTGTTCCGCCCAAACGCCAGATTCTCAAGAATATTTCCCTCTCATTTTTTCCCGGTGCCAAGATCGGCGTGCTGGGTGTCAACGGATCCGGCAAGTCCACCCTGCTCAAAATCATGGCCGGCCTCGACAAGGAGATCGAAGGCGAAGCCGTGCCGATGCCAGGCATCAAGATCGGCTACCTCCCGCAGGAGCCACAACTCAAACCCGAGCAAACGGTGCGGCAATCGGTTGAAGAAGGCATCGGCGGCGTATTGCAAGCCAAGGCACGCCTCGATGAAGTCTATGCGGCGTATGCCGACGAAGGTGCGGATTTCGATGCGCTCGCAACAGAGCAGGCCAAACTGGAAGCGATCATCAACGCCGAAGGCGGCGATAACACCGATACACAACTAGAAATCGCGGCGGATGCCCTGCGCCTGCCGCCGTGGGACGCTATCGTCGGCAATCTTTCCGGCGGTGAAAAGCGCCGCGTCGCGCTATGCCGCTTGTTGCTCTCCAAGCCCGACATGTTGTTGCTTGATGAGCCCACCAACCACCTTGATGCGGAGAGCGTCGAATGGCTGGAGCAGTTCCTGCAAAAATTCCCCGGCACCGTCGTTGGCATTACCCATGATCGTTACTTCCTCGATAACGCCGTGCAATGGATTCTGGAACTGGATCGCGGCACCGGCATCCCGTACGAGGGCAATTACAGTTCGTGGCTGGAACAGAAATCGGATCGCCTGAAGAAGGAAGAATCGAGCGAATCCGCGCGCCAGCGGACGTTGAGAAAAGAGTTGGAATGGGTGCGCCAGAATCCGAAAGGCCGCCAGGCAAAATCCAAAGCCCGCATGACGCGCTTTGAGG
>JANNRY010000262.1:0-1694 GCA_031401935.1 Betaproteobacteria bacterium
TCCGCCGGCGTAGCGTGGGTGTTCGATAACGATGGCGTCTGGCAAACGCGATTTACGCAGCCATTTTTTTAGCACGATGCCGATGCCGCGCGAGTCGGAGAGTATCGGAATCAAGGCAACATCGGGATAGTCCGCCGCCAGATCGGGCAGATCGAGCGGCAAGCCCGCACCAACCACAATCGCCTGCGCCCCGGATTCGCAGGATTGACGCACGTTTGCCTTGTATTCTGAAACCGCCCGCATGATATTCACGGCGACCATGCCGTTGCCATCTGCGATCTCGCTCGCAGCGCGCACTTCGCGATCAAGTGCGCGCAAATTGACGCGGTTGATGAGTTCCTTGTCACGGCTCGTTGAAGTCTGCGCCATGAGGTCTGGATGATGGCGGCGCAGATCGACACTCAATACTGTACCGACCGCGCCGGCGCGAGCCACGTGTCCGGCAAGTCGATGCGCCGAGATGCCCACGCCCATACCACCCTGGACGATTGGGAGCAGCAATTTTCGCTTGATGCGTAATACCGGATTGATCATTAGTGCTGGCGCTGACACATCGCGCTCACTGTTCCCTGGCGAGGCCGGAAATATTGAAGCCACCGTCGACATAGGTGATTTCACCGTTAATGCCGCTGGCGAGATCGCTGCATAGAAAAGTCGCTGTATTGCCAACCTCTTCGATGGTCACATTGCGTCGTAGCGGTGAATTTTTTTCGACGTGACTGAGCAACATGTTGAAATTTCCTACGCCGGCAGCAGCGAGCGTTTTGATCGGCCCGGCCGAAATACCATTGACGCGGATACCGATCGGGCCGAGGCTAAACGCCAGATAGCGCACACAGGCCTCGAGGCTCGCTTTGGCAAGACCCATCACGTTGTAATTCGGTACAGCCCGCACCGCACCGAGATAGGTCATCGCGACCACGGCTGCGCGACGGCCTTGCATCAGCGGTAGCGCGCCTTTGACCAGTGCGGCCAGACTGTAGGCGCTGATATCGTGGGCAATACGAAAGTTCTCGCGTGTAACTGCTACGTGGAAATCGCCGGCAAGGGACTCACGTGGCGCATAGGCGATGGCATGCACGATGCCGTCGAGCCCGTCCCATGATTGCGCAAGCTTGCCAAATAGTCCGGCGATTTCCTCATCGCTGGCGACGTCACAGGGCAAGACCACTTTTGCGCCGAATTCAGACGCCAATTTTTCCACACGATCGCGCACACCTTCGCCTTGGTACGTAAACGCGAGTTCGGCCCCTTCGCGATGCATCGCCTTTGCGACGCCATAGGCGATCGAGCGGTTACTTAACAGGCCGGTGACCAGAATTCTTTTGTTCTCGACCATTGCCATGCGGGTACCTTCATTTTGTCTTTAGGGCAACCGGCCAACGTCACGGAAGTTGACTGCGTGCCGCCAATGGATACACGCGTAACATCATCGGCACAATGGCGGCTGGCACTTTTGATAGAGATCAAAGGACTTTCACTTGGCCCGCATCTGCCTATATCCGCGTTAACGCTGACCCGCGGCCAGAAGATGAGTGGCGAGACGCCAAACTCCTGGGCCGGCGAGCCTTCCAGACAACATTTGTCCTGTGATCCTCGCCAGCGCTAGAGTCTCTCGTTTCGGTAATATCTCTGCTAGCTTATGGCGCAAACTAGAACCTAACTCGGAAGCAAACAATGAAGCTGTCGTCAAT
>JANNRY010000263.1:0-8320 GCA_031401935.1 Betaproteobacteria bacterium
CACCACTGTTACTGGCCAAAGCGGGCGAACAGTATCCGCTGATCCGCACCAAGCCTTCGCTCAGCGCCCGACTGGAAAATGTACTCACGAGCGTGCTGGCGAAGCTGGATCGCACATCGAGCAATATCGATGCCATCCTCAGTGACGAAAATCGCATCGCATTCAAGAACGCGCTGGCCGACATCGCCGTGTTGACGCGCACCTTTGCCGCGCGTAAAGACACGATTGATGCCGGTATCACCAGCGCGGCGCGCACGTTCGATAACAGTGCCCGCGTGAGCGCACAGCTGGGGCCGGTGATTGACCGCATCGGTCGCAGCGCGGACGCGGTCGAGAAGATGGGCGTTGACACCGCAGAAGCCAGCCGCAATGCCGGCAAGACCATCACGGCGGTGGGTGTGGATGTGCAGCGCCTGACCGCCGACACCTTGCCCGAGCTAGACCGTTTGCTCGGTGAACTCAATCTGCTATCAGCCTCACTACGTCGCCTCAGTGCGCAAACCGAGCGAAGCCCGAATAGCCTCGTATTCGGCAAGAGCCCGGTGCCGGACGGACCTGGAGAATCTTCAATGAAGACACGACAACCATGAATAACTCACTCTTCTTCCAGGCGCTCCGCATCGGTTTGGCCGTACTGGTTTTGACGCTGACCGCAGGCTGTGCCGGGCTGCTGCCAAAGCCCGCCGCTCAACCATCGTTCTATTCACTGGACGGCGCGCGCGCTGGACAGGGAACGGCAATGAGAACGCAAACGCAAACGCTGTCAGGCAACGCGCCTACGTTGATCGTCAATCCAACCTACGCCGCCGCCGGCTTTGACAGCCAACGCATCATCTACGTGCGGGACGCGTACAAACTCGATTATTTCGCGCGCAGCGAATGGATCGACACACCCGCACGCATGTTGTCACCGCTCATCGTCGCTGCTATCGAAAATAGCGGCGCGTTTCGTGCAGTCGTGCCGACACCGAGTCCCGCTGCCGGCGACATCAGGCTCGATACCGGAATATTGCGGTTGCAACACAATTTCAACGAGTCGCCGAGTCGTGTGCGATTCACGCTGCGCGCCTATCTGGTCGATAACGCAACCAGACGAGTGCTGGCCTCGCGTGAATTCGACGAGACGATTGCTGCCGCGAGCGAGGATCCCTACGGTGGGGTCGTCGCGGCCAACCACGCCGTGCAAAGTGTGTTGGAACAACTTGCGCGTTTTTGCGCTGAGACAGCGGCGGCGTGGCAGCCACCTGCGGCGGGGCGAGCGGGACGGTGATCTACGTTAGCGGCAAGCAGCCTTTGTGACTATTGACGTTGCCAGATTTTCTTACGCCTTACTGTTGCCGAACCGTCGTTCCCGCCTTCGCGGGAACGACGAAATACTTCTATCCTCTGTCACAATTATAGGAATCGCCAATAATCCAGCAGCGCGATATCGTTGGCTGTCGCCAAAGAAAAATTCAAGAGTATTTTTTCACCCACGCAACATAGCGATCCATCCAGCCTTGCAGGAACTTCTTGCCGCCTTCGCCGATGTTGCCAGCGTCATCGAATAATCCTTCTTTCGCATGGATGAATGCTTCGGGCTGACCAAGTGTTGGCATGTCCAGGCAGCCCAGAATATTGCGCAAATGCTGCTGCGCCATCGCTGTGCCGATGGGGCCAACGGATGCACCCAACACCCCTGCCGGCTTTCCCGCCCAGGCACTTTGGCCATACGGACGTGAAGCATGATCGATTGCGTTTTTGAGCACACCGGGGATCGAGCGATTGTATTCGGGCGTAACGAATATCAAGCCCTGCGCCGCCGTGATGTCGGCTTTCAGTCGCATGACGGACGCTGCCGGATTCGCATCGTCGTCCTGATTGTAGAGTGGCAAGTCGCCGATTTCCAATTGCCTGAACGAGAATTCTGGTGGCGCGAGCCTCGCTACCGCGCTGGCTAGCTTGCGGTTGAATGAATCGCGCCGAAGGCTGCCGACGATGACTGCTATCTGGGTTTGTTCCATGACGATCTCCCGAAATTTGAACGCTGATCAGCGCTACTTTACGCACATTACAAGTCTCGCTCGTTACCGTCTGTGCGGTGGCGAACGCGATACGCATTGAAGATTTATAATCATGAGTCAACCCGCGCATCTTCCACGGGGAACCTCGACGCCAGATCCGCCCCGGAGTTTTGTGATGACTAACCCCCCAGACCCAAGAGCGAATCATCTGCTTGCGTCGCTGCCAGCAGCTGAATGGCAGCGCTGGCTACCGCACCTTGAAATGGTTGAAATGCCGTTGGGTCAGGTGCTGTACGAATCTGGCAGCACCGTCACACACGTACACTTTCCGACAACCGCGATCATCTCGCTGCTATATGTGATGGAGGACGGTGCGTCGGCGGAAATTGCCGTCGTTGGCAACGAAGGCATCGTCGGTATTTCGCTGTTTATGGGCGGCGAATCCACGCCCAGCCGTGCGGTGGTGCAAAGCGCTGGTTTCGGCTACCGGCTCAAGGCGGAGACGATAAAGGCAGAATTCAATCGCGCCGGCCCAGTCATGCACCTGTTGCTGCGCTATACGCAGGCGCTAATTACGCAGATGGCGCAAACGGCGGTGTGTAATCGGCACCATTCGCTGGACCAGCAGTTATGTCGCTGGCTATTGTTGAGCCTCGATCGTTTGCAGGGCAGCGAACTGGTGATGACGCAGGAACTGATCGCCAACATGCTCGGCGTACGGCGTGAAGGCGTAACAGAAGCTGCGCATAAGCTGCAGGATGCCGGGCTGATTCGCTACTCGCGCGGGCACATCTCGGTGCTCGACCGCAAGGGGCTCGAAAAGCGTGTTTGTGAGTGTTATGCGGTGGTCAGGAAAGAATACGACCGGTTGCTTCCCGAGCGATTGGCAACATAGATATTTGGGTCTGCGGTCTCTTGTAGGACCGTGCCTACACGCAGAACCGGTATGCACCGATAACTGCGTTGGCGGCATGGCCGGATTATGGTGGCTCGAAGAATGCAACGAGGCCACCATGAACGCAACGCATTTTCACGCACCGCACTTTCAATTTCTTCATCCAAGACAGAACCAGTTGCTCGCGGCATTGCCCGATTTTGAATGGGTGCGATGGCATTCGGATTTGGAGCCGGTGGAGCTTTTGCAGGGCATGGTGCTCTGTGAATCCGGCAAGGTACCGGCGTTTGCCTACTTTCCAACCACGGCAGTCGTTTCGCTGCTGAATTTGACTGAAGACGGTGCCTCGTCTGAAATCGCGGTAGTGGGCAACGATGGTGTCGTGGGAATCTCGCTGTTCATGGGTGGTAACGCGATGCCGAGCCGTGCGGTGGTGCAAAGCGCGGGGCAGGGCTATCGACTGCGGGCACAGGTCATCACGAATGAAGTCAATCGCGCCGGTCCGGCACTGCTGGTGTTGCTGCGCTATACGCACGCGATGCTCGCACAAGTGGCTCAAACGGCCGCATGCAACCGCTATCACTCCATCGATCAGCAATTGTGCCGCCGTTTATTGGTGGCTATTGACCGATTGCCGTCCGACGAATTGGCGATGACGCAGGAGCTGTTGGCCAGACTGCTCGGTGTGCGCCGCGAAGGCGTGACGGCTGCCGCACTCAAATTGCAGCGTGCGGGCGTGATCCGTTACAGCCGGGGGCATATTGCCGTTCTCGACCGACCGCAACTGGAGCGGCGCACTTGCGAGTGCTATGCGGCAGCCAAGAAGGCGTACTACCGGATGGTGCCTGCGCGCAGGCCTTTGTCGATGCCAATAACACTGCCGATGCGCTTACCGTTGCCGGTATCAATTTCACTGCCGCTCGCCGCTTGAGGGCTCACCACACCGATTTTTTACGGCTATGTGCGCTGGCAGACAGTCAGTTGGTGACGCAGGGTGCACAGTGAGGATACGAAGTTGAACGGAGATTGATCAAACCGTCGCTTCGTTTTCACACGCTGACCGAGTCGGCAACGCACCGGAGAGCAAATTTGGCCACCATTGAAAATCACCTGATCGAGCTTCTTCCGCGCAAATATCGGCGGCAACTGCTCGGCATTTGTGAGCCCGTCCAGCTGGTGCTGGGATCGGTGCTGTGCGAGCCCGGCAAGCCAATGCGGGATGTTTATTTTCCGGTCAACGGCTTTATTTCGCTCCTGACCATGATCGATGACAAGTCGGTCGTGGAGGTTGGCATGGTTGGTCGTGAGGGCATGCTGGGCGCACAGTTAGCGTTGGGCGTGGTGACAGCGCCACTGCGTGCGCTGGTGCAAGGCGAGGGTGCGGCGTGGCGCATTAGTACCAGTGATTTTCGACGTGAACTGGCGGCCAACCCGCCACTGCAGGACGGCATCAACCGCTACCTTTACGTGCTGATGGCTCAACTGGCCGCATCGGCAGCATGCCTGCGCTATCACTTGATCGGTCCACGCCTGGCGCGTTGCCTGCTGATGAGCCGGGATCGTGCGCGTAACGATAATTTTCGCGTGACCCACGAGTTTCTAGCCTACATGCTCGGCGTCCGTCGCGTCGGCATCACCGCCGCCGCTGGTGCCTTGCAGCGTCGTGGGCTGATCGAATACCACCGCGGTGATCTGACCGTGCTTGATCGTCGCGGACTCGAAGCGGCAGCGTGCAGTTGTTACGCGGCTGGTCGGCGGGCCTACATTGAACAACTCGGAGTCATGCGTGAAAACTGAAACCCAAGACCGGGTCGAATGGACCGAGCTGTGCGCTTTGATCGAGGACATCACGGTGGTCATGCTGACCAACCATGACGCTGATGGTGCCCTGATTAGCCGCCCGATGTCGCCGCTGGAAATGGATAGCAGCGGTGCGCTGTGGTTTTTTACGGATGCGCGCGCCGCAAAGGCCGAACACCTGCACGTTGCGAAACTGAGCTTTACCGACTCTGCGCAATCACGTCACGTCTCGCTCTGGGGTCGTGGCGAAATCGACACCGACCGAGCGCGTATTGATCGATTGTGGACGCCCATCGCCAAGCCACGATTTGCCGATGGACCGGGTTCGCCCCACCTTGCCTTGCTGAAATTCGTACCGGATACGATCGAGTACCGGGATGCGCGGGCCGCGCGCGGCATCTCAGTTTTGTAAGACAGTGATGGCCTTTGCAGTGGAGGTACTTCAACGCCATCTGCATCGTGGTGCCTGAGTATGCAGTGCGCGAGGCCGACGAACTACGTCGTAAATCTTCCAGTACGCCGACGAGTATATTTGACGTCGCGCTTGCATTGATAAACGTAAGTATTCGTGGCTTCACGAGAGCAGTTGCGATCTCACAAGCGGCACAACGCCACCATATTTTTCTACATCGACGACGCACACTTTGCGTGCTGCCATGCAGGCATTTCCGGTTTTTTATGCGGTCAGCATCGCGGCAGGACGCGATAGAGTAGGCGGAGACCGACAAGGCTATCGGCAATTGCGATGCGTTCCGCGCGCACATTCGGAATGGCGGCATCCAAGAGCGCCGCTTAAGCTTGCACCTCATTGCCGCCATTCAGCAATGCTTCGTGACCAACGTATTTTTAACTTTGTAAAGGGCACGAAGGGACATGAAGTTAACTTCATTCGTCGCCCCAGCGCTCGCTAACGCGGCGCGACCGGCACGACAACACAACTTTCCGAGGATATAAACATGAGCTATAAAACAGAAACCATCAAGACCACAGAAGCCACCAATCGTGATCCAATCACGGACGCGCCTGGCGCACATCCCATTGGTACAGGGATCGGTGCCGCGATCGGCGGGGCCGCAGCAGCGGTAGGCACGGGTGCAGCAATCGGTGCCGCAACTGGTACCGTTGTCGGCCCGGTAGGCACCGTTATTGGTGCAGCAGTCGGCGCCATCGTCGGCGGACTTGCCGGTAAAGGCGTCGCTGAAATGATCGATCCGACCGTTGAAGAAACGTATTGGCGCGAGAATTACGTCAGCCGTCCTTATGTCAATGGTGCCAGCTTTGATGACTATGGTCCGGCGTACAAGTACGGTGTGAGCTCGTATAGCAAGCACGCGGGCCGCACCTTTGATGAAGTTGAGACTGATCTCTCCCGCGACTGGAATTCGGTCCGTGGCCCATCAACGCTCGATTGGAACCGCGCGAAACCTGCGTCACGTGATGCATGGGATCGTTTGAGCGATACAGTGGAGCGTGCCGTACCGGGCGACTCTGACCGCGACGGTAAGTAAACGCGGGCTCTACGGCGACGCTCAGGCGTCGCCGTTTTTATTTCCTGCGTCTGCCTGCGCAATTGCACAGGTTTAACTTGCCGCCGCGGGCACAGCAGCGTTGGCCAAAATGGAACGGAGTAATGTGTTGATCCCCCCCAATTTTTCAAGAGACCTGACAAGTGCGTAAGTTGCTACGTGTTTATGTGGTGGAAGATTGCCCGAATATCCGGGATTCGTTGCTGGTTTTTTTGCACATCCCGGGACAGGTGGAAATCATCGGCCTTGCCGATAGCGAGGACGAAGCCGTCGTGGCTATCCTCGCGGAGCCGGTGGATGCTGTCATCGTCGATTTGAACTTGCGCGACGGCAGTGGCATGGCGGTGATCGAAAAATTGCGTCGTGCTGATTTGGTAGCACAGCCGAAGATCATTGTATTTACCAACCACGTTGCGCCGGAAATCAAACAGCGTGCGTTGACATTGGGCGCGGACTATTTTCTGGATAAGTCCAATGAGCAAGACCGTCTTCGTGCCACCTTGCAGGCTTTGCGAGTGCGCTAGTTTGGCGTTGGAGACTGTTTGCGCCGCAATGAGATTTTTGGATCAATACACTGTTTGGATTGATGCGCAACCCGCGCCGGGCAGGTTGCACAAAATGCAGTGCCGACGCGTTTTCGTCACTTGGCAGGCGGGCGGTGCTTCGCGGCAACGTCGTAGGAACCGAAAACCTGCTGAACCGTCTTTATCTCGGGCAATACATAAACAATCGCACGGTGTTTGGCAAACACTGGTTTGATATGCGCGTTGTAGAACGTGACGGGCACGTTAATGCAACCAAATGAGATGCGATTGTCAGCGGCGGTGATAGTCGCGAGCCGCTCAAGCCTGCGCTCCTTGGCAACCGTCGCGCGCACGCGATGCATCGATACTGCCGCATCGTAGTCCACCCAAACCACATCTTCACCGAGCGTATTGCGTCCACGTTCAGCCACGAACCGCCCGGCCGGGGTCGTCCTCTCGGCAGGCTTCACCGCCGCGAGCGGTTTTAAGCCAATGCCAGGCGCCGAGTCGTCGCCCATTGCCGAGCCGAGCAATACGGCACTTGCACCCTGCAGGCGCGCATCGCGGTCAAAAACATATACCTTGGCGTGCTTCTTGTCGACGATGATAAATTCACTTTGGGCGTTATTGCGGGAGTCTGCAATCCAGTCGGCGAGGTGACGCGCATCAACCGAGGGCTTTTCCGCACCGAAGTTGGCGAGGCGTACTTCACCAGCAGCAACCGCTCCGGTGCTTGTGCGTACCGGCATAGCAAGTGGCGCAGCGGACTCAGCCTCGGGGACATTGAGCACGGCCAACCATACCGATAGCGCTGCGACGAAACAAGCTCGCACGCCAGCACCCACCTTGTCGCGTGCGCCAATCAACCGAGGCGAGCGGCTGGCCAATTCGCCAACGCTAGTCTCGGTCGTTAGTACCGCTACCCGCTGCCTGTTTCCAGGCATGTCAGGCATTTTCTGCGTTTATTAGTTGCGGTCAGCACGGGGCATACGCTCGCTTGACATATAGCTCGTGTCATTAGCGGGTGCTACGTATGCAGGCGACGGCTCAACCGTAGTACGCACGCTCGTGTCGCCGGAGAACGGGGCTGGTTGGTTGGGCAGTGTGGCTTCGGTTTGGACGACCACTGGGGCGGCGTATCGCGTTTCTGTCTGCACCGTAGTTTTTACTGGCGTGACGCAATCGGTCGAGTTGCTGGTGGTGTTGCTGGCGCTTCTGTTGGTGTCTTTAGGCAAATGCGGGTTGAACGGCGTCGGTTGGCATGGCAGGGCTGCGTCGCTTTGAATCTGCGTGAGATTGTTTTTCGGCTTCACATTGATATTTTGCTGGTTGGTTTGTGCATACGCAAAACCGACCGCGCCTGCAACCGAAACAGCAACAGCAGTTGAGATGATTGTTTTGGAAATATTCATGTTGACTCTCCTAAGTTAAATCGGAATGAAACGGCTTGCCGGTTGAACCGGACAACAAACAGGTTAAGCGTGCCCAAACTTTGGACGCGTAGGCGCATGACGGGGATGTCGGTAGGCAAATGGCGCGATTGTTTTGATCCGCACATTCATGAAAAGAAAT
>JANNRY010000264.1:0-3333 GCA_031401935.1 Betaproteobacteria bacterium
CTTGCTGACGTAGCTGACCGCGAGCGACGACGACGCGGTCGCCACAGGATCGAGGACAAAAGTATTGGTGGGGCTCGGGCTGAATGCGCGTGTCGGTATCGACTGCGGCGGGAAGGTGATGAACTGCGCGGCGGGATTCAAGGTAATCGTCAGCCCGGCAGTTCCGGGTCCACCGGCATTGCTGGCCGTGATCGTTGCCATGAATGTTCCGCCGACACTCGGTGTGCCGGTGATGGCGCCGGTCATGGTGTTAACCGTTAACCCCGCAGGCAACCCGCTGGCACCAAAGCTGGTCGGGCCGTTGCTTGCCGTGATCTGGTAATTGAACGCAACGCCATTTGTGCCAGATGCCGTTAACGCACTGGTGATCGTTGGCGTGGTCGGTGGCGAGACGGTGATGATGATGGTGCGCGGGTCACCGTTGAGCACGGTAGGCGTTGCGCGTTCGCCTCGGAAGGTAAAGGTGTCAGTCCCGGTAAAGCCCATGTTGGGCGTGTAAGTGAACGTGGTGCCGGTGATCGCCGATAGAGAGCCACTTGCCGGGCCGGTCACAATCCCAATCGACTCAAACGAATAAGTGCCAAGCGTGATCTGGCTTCCCGCGTCGATGAGTTTAGGTGTGTTGAATGCGGTAACCAGAGGTGCCGTCGGCAACTGTTGCGCAATGTAGTTGGCAATGGCTGTTAGCTCCGCGGCCGTCAACAAGTTGATCTGAGCGATGCCGTTCATCGGCGCGAGGTTGGCAAGAATATCCGACAGTACCGTGTTGGTCGTACCCGCGCCGTTCAACTGGTTACCCGAAGGCGGCGTGCCGTGGCAGGAGGCGCAGACCTGCGTCCAATAGGTAGCTCCCAACTGCACGTTCGGTGTAAACACCGGGAACGAGGCCGCCGCACCATTGCCCGCAGCGTTCACGCCGCGCACGGTGCAACTCGTTGCTACGCCATTGGTCAGGCCGGTGATCGTCAGCGGGGGGCTCGCGGACGTCGAAAGGTTTCCGCCGGGCGAACAGTCGATGTTGTAGGCCAACACGGGATTTCCGCCGTCATCGAGCGGAGGATCGTAGGAAACAAGTGCACCACCATCGCGTGGAAGAACGGTCAGATTTCGCGGCGCACTCGCGGTCGTGAATGGCGTCACATTGACAGATGACGATGGCGGACTATTGCCGGCGATATTGGTCGCCACGACGCTGCAAGAATAAGCAACGCCATTGACCATGCTCGTCACCGTTAGTGGCGATGCACCGCCTGTCGCCGTGCGGGTGGGGTTCCCTGCTGCCGTGCAAGTCGCGGTGTAGCCAGTGATCATGCTTCCGCCGGTACTCATTGGGGCGGTGAACGAGACGGTTGCCTGCTGATTGCCTCTGGCCGCTGACACGCCCGTCGGTGCGCCGGGGACAGTGCGTGGTGTGACGGTGACTATCGTCGTGGGTCCGCTTCCGGCGAAGTTGTTCGCGCCGACCGTGCAGGTGTACAGCACGCCATTGGTCATGGGGCCGAAGCCCAGGGGCGTGGGCGTGTTCGAACCCCCGGCAAATACCGTGGTCTGGCCGCTTGCCGCGCAGTTGCCACCGTAACTGACGATGGGCGAGCCGCCGTCACTGGCCGGCGCATTGAAAGTAATCGTCACCCCGCCATTGCCCGCTGTCGCAACAACATTCTGCAGCGCGCCCGGCGGCGTCGCGTTGTTGAACGTCCCTGTGACTGACTTGCTCGCGTCCATCGTCACCGTACAATTGCCAGTGCCACTGCACCCGCCCCCTGACCAGCCGGCGAACACCCCGAGGAAACCAGGCGACGGCGTCAGCAGCACACTACCGCTGATGACCGTGTTGCATGTACCGCTACAACTGTTGATACCGGCGGGTGTGGAAGAAATCGTGCCGCTGCCTGCCCCAGCTTTGGTCACTGTCAGCGTGAATTGCGGCATGACCACGTCGTCGATCCAGACCGCGTCGCGCCCTGCAACACAGCACAAGCTGTCTTTGTCGTAACGCCACGTCAACGTGCGCGTGCCGGCGGTAATCGGCACGCTGACACTTATCCACGCCGACTCTCCGGAGGCGCCCACCAAGCCGCGATTGATACAGGTGCCACCCAGATTCTGCGCTGCGCCATCGATAAAGAACTGCAGGCACTTCCACTCTTGTTCCGATGACGTCCGATACTTGAACGAAACATTTCCTGCCGCAAACGTGCCGGTGAATTGAATGTCGGCCCGGTAAAAAGCAGCAGAAGTCGTCATCGGCATCGATTTGAGGCTGCACGCACCGGTGGACGACTCTTCGCTAGCCGACACCGCCCAACCCGTGGTTGCGCCGACTGGTACGGTCCAGCCCGGCGGCATCGTGCATTGCGCCGGGAAAATTTCGCTGCTCGCCAGAGAGACCTCGAAAGACCGTGTGATATCGGAGGCCGCGCTGTAATTCGTGTTGCCCATTTGGGCCGCCGTCACGGTACAGGTGCCTGCTGCGCCCGTCAGTGTGATCGTCGTGCCATTCGCGCCGCCTGACGTACATACGCCTGTTGCTGTGAAGGTCACCGGCTGGCCCGATGGCCCGCCCGTTGCGGCCACGGTGAATGCCGGTGCCGAATTCAATCGATTATTGATCGGCAGACAGTTGATCAACTGAGATGCTTGGCTGATGAAGACCGTCAGCATCTTCGTGTCGGTCGCGCCCGGATTGACGCCTGCCGGATTGGATGCACCGAGGGTGACGACAAAATTACCGGCCGCAGTCGGCGTACCGGAAATCTCTCGCGTGACAGGATTGAAACTCAATCCGGGTGGAAGCCCTGTTGCAGTGATGCTCACCGGGAAATTGGTTGCGGTGACGAAATAGCTGAAGGCCTGGTTAAAAACGCCTGTTGCCAGAAGCGCGCTATTGATCGACGTGGACAGCGGCATGGTTACTGAGTCAATCCACGCAGCATCCGATCCCTGTACGAAGGAACTCGAATCACGATCATAGGAAAAAACGACCGTTTTAGTACCAGCCGAGACAGGGATATTGATCGTTGTAAAGGGTTGTTCACCGGACGCACCGACCGCAGTAATGTCCGGTTCAAAATAGAATCCGAGACTGCCGCACGTCCCGCTGACACCTTGCTGAACACCGTCGATCAATACGCGAAAGCACTTGAATTCCGGTTCACTGGAAACCTTGCGGGACACACTGATCGTGCCAGCGTTGAAATTGCCAGTGACTTGTACCCTTGCGCCGTGAACACTACTGATTGAGGCTGGAAAACTGCCCACAATCGGATTTGACTTCAGGCTACAGGAGCCAGTCGAAGCAAAATCTGTCGCGGCTCCCCACCCGGTCACTGC
>JANNRY010000265.1:0-8623 GCA_031401935.1 Betaproteobacteria bacterium
GGCTACATCACATTGGTTTGCCTGTTGCCGGAGTTTTTGCATATGCAGTACAACGTACCGTTTTATTTTGGTGGTACGTCGCTGTTGATTATCGTCGTGACAACCATGGACTTTATGGCCATTTTCCAATTTCACCCTGAACATTGCATTGGGAAGCGTTTCAACAATTTCCCCCTGCATCTGGATCATTTCTTCTTTCGCCATTCACCCTCGTTAGCTGTACTTAGCGAACCGGAAATCCGGATCCCTTGAAATTAGCTTTTTTCAACAAGCTTTCGTACTGGTGCGACATCATGTAAGCCTGTAACTGCGCCATAAAGTCCATGGTTGTCACGACGATAATCAACAGCGACGTACCACCAAAATAAAACGGTACGTTGTACTGCATATGCAAAAACTCCGGCAACAGGCAAACCAATGTGATGTAGCCCGCACCAACCAACGTCAAGCGCGTCAAAATCTTGTCGATATACCGCGCAGTCTGCTCGCCCGGACGAATCCCTGGGACAAAAGCACCACTCTTCTTCAGGTTCTCCGCAGTTTCCTTGGAGTTGAAAACGAGCGCGGTATAGAAAAAGCAAAAGAAAATAATCGCTGCGGCATACAAAATTGTGTACAGCGGCTGGCCTGGTGCCAACGCAGCACCGATATCCTTGAGCCACACCATGTTTTCGCTCTGGCTAAACCAATTGGCCGCAGTTGCCGGAAAAAGGATGATGGAAGAAGCAAAAATCGGCGGGATCACACCCGACATATTCAACTTCAGCGGCAAATGCGAAGACTGACCACCATACAATTTGTTGCCAACTTGACGCTTTGCGTAATTGACTAAAATCTTGCGTTGGCCACGTTCAACGAAAACTACAAACATCGTAACTGCAACGACCAGCGCAACAATAAACAAGACCGCCGGAATCGACATTGCACCAGTCCGTGCCAACTCCAGCGTGCCGCCAATTGCGGAAGGCAGACCGGCGACGATGCCCGCAAAGATAATCAACGAAATACCGTTACCGATGCCGCGCTCAGTAATCTGCTCACCCAGCCACATCAAAAACATTGTGCCCGTCACCAGCGTGATCACTGTGACAAAGCGGAAGGCCATCCCTGGATCAATCACCAGACCTTGTTGGGATTCCAGTGCAATCGAAATGCCAACGGCTTGGAACAGCGCCAATGCAACAGTTCCGTAACGCGTGTACTGGGTAATCTTCCGGCGTCCGGCTTCGCCTTCTTTTTTCAACGCTTCAAGCGGTGCGTAAACCACCGTCAACAACTGCATGATGATCGAGGCCGAAATGTACGGCATGATCCCCAGCGCAAATACTGAAAAGCGCGACAGTGCGCCGCCAGAAAACATATTGAACATGCCCAGAATGCCACCGGACTGTTGCTCAAACAGCTTTGCAAGCGTAGCCGGATCAATTCCCGGCACAGGCACGTGCGTGCCAATGCGGAAAACAATGAGCGCCAACACCAGAAACACCAAACGGCGTTTCAGGTCACTCATCTTGCCGACTGCTGCTAAAGGATTTGAAGCCAACGTTTGTTCCTGTCCGTTTTATAACTTACGCTGCGGGCGCCGCAGTTTCGATCGAGCCGCCAGCAGCTTCAATCGCAACTTTTGCGCCTTTGGTAACAGCGAGTCCGACCAATTTCACTTTTTTATCGATCGAACCTGATAAAAATACTTTTGCGCCGAGCGCCTTGTGCGATACCACACCAGCTTGTTGCAACGCTGCCAAGTCAATCGTATCCACTGGCATCGCCGCGATCTCCGACAAACGCACCTGGGCGATGTCGTTACGCGTCAGCGAAATAAAACCACGTTTAGGGAGACGACGCTGAAGCGGCATTTGACCGCCTTCAAAGCCCACCTTGTGGAAACCACCCGAACGCGACTTCTGGCCTTTGTGACCACGACCAGCAGTTTTGCCCAAGCCTGAACCGATACCGCGTCCAACGCGGCGGCGATTCTTGGTGGAGCCTTCTGCAGGTTTGATGTTATTGAGTTCCATTGTGTTCTCGCTAATTTTTCAGGTATTGCCCAACGGCCGACTTTTAAGCTTCGACGCGGAGCAAGTAGCTCACTTTATTGATCATGCCGCGGTTCGATGGCGTATCAATAACAGTGACGGTTTGATGTGGCTTTTTCAAGCCCAGACCATGAACGCATGCTTTGTGCGCTTTCAGGCGACCGATGATGCTCTTGGTGAGCGTCACGGTGACGGTTTTTTGGGTAGTCATGTTTTGTCTCTGTAATCTTTAAGCAAAAATTTCTTCGACCGTCTTACCGCGCTTGGCAGCAACTTCCGACGGACGGCTTATTTGGGACAAACCATCAAGCGTGGCTCGAACCACGTTGTATGGATTGGTTGAACCGTGACATTTTGCCGAAATGTTGGTAATGCCCATCACTTCGAATACTGCGCGCATCGCGCCGCCAGCTTTGATACCAGCACCTTCAGGAGCAGGCTGCATGAACACTTTTGTGCCGCCGTGCTTGCCCATCACCTCATGATGCAGGGTGCCGTTTTTCAGCGAAATCTTGACCAGCCTGCGGCGAGCCATTTCCATCGCCTTTTGCACTGCGACCGGTACTTCGCGCGACTTGCCCTTGCCCATGCCGATTGAGCCATCGCCATCGCCAACCACGGTGAGTGCTGCAAACGCGAGAATCCGGCCACCTTTAACCACTTTGGTGACGCGGTTTACCGAGATCATTTTCTCGCGGAGGCCGTCGCCCTTGTCTTCTTGCTGATCGTTTCTTGCCATTTGTCGAATCCTTGATTAGAACGTGAGGCCAGCTTCGCGGGCAGCATCAGCCAACGCTTTAATGCGACCTTGATAAGCAAAACCGGAACGATCAAACGCCACTGCGGTAACACCAGCAGCCTTTGCGCGTTCGGCAATATGCTTGCCAACAACGCCGGCAGCTTCTGTGCTCGCTCCGTTTTTGACTTGTCCACGCACTTCTTTTTCAACCGTCGACGCAGCTGCCAGCACTTTCGCACCGGACGCATCAATGATCTGTGCATAGATATGCGTATTAGTACGATGCACCGTCATGCGAACTGCTTTGAGACGGGCGATCGTGGCGCGGGTTTTTGCGGCACGACGCATACGGGATAATTTTTTGTCGTTCATGGTGGCCTCGCTTACTTCTTCTTGGTCTCTTTGAGAGTAATCTTCTCGTCAGCGTAGCGAACACCCTTGCCTTTGTAAGGCTCTGGTGGACGGTAGCTGCGAACGATGGCGGCGACCTGGCCGACCTTCTGCTTATCGATACCCTTGATCAAAATTTCGGTGGGAACCGGTGTTTCACACTTCACACCTTCAGGCATGGCATGAACGACCGGGTGAGAAAAGCCAAGTGTGAGGTTCAAGTTGGTGCCTGCTGCCGCTGCTTTATAGCCTACGCCGACGAGCAACAACTTCCGCTCAAAACCTTTTTCTACGCCGATAACCATATTGGCCAGCAATGCGCGCATGGTGCCGGACATCGCGTTGGATTGTTGCGAGCTATTGGCTGCCTCAAGAACTATTTTGTCGCCATCCTTCTTGATGACAACGTCATTCGATGTCGTCTGCTTCAACGTACCCAACGGGCCTTTGACAGTAATTTCATTTGCCGCAAGCGTCACTTCGACTCTTGCCGGCACGGTGATTGGGAGTTTACCTACGCGTGACATGTTGGGCTCCTCTTACACCACGATGCAGAGCACTTCACCACCGACACCGGTAGCGCGCGCTTTGCGATCAGTCATCACGCCTTGGGAGGTGGACACAATGGCCACACCCAAACCGTTCATGACGGGTTTAATGTCTTCACGACCACGGTAGACGCGAAGGCCAGGGCGTGAGATACGCTCGATCTTCTCGATAACCGGTTTGCCCGCGTAGTACTTGAGGCTCACGTTTAATTCGTTTTTGCCCTCGATGGTGCGAATGGCGAAGTCCTCGATGTAGCCCTCGTCCTTCAACACTTTGGCGATGGCTGTCTTCACTTTCGAAGAAGGCATCGTCACATCGACTTTTTCCGACTGCTGCGCATTACGAATGCGAGTCAGCATATCGGCGATTGGATCACTCATGCTCATAATATGTCTCCGTTTGCGTGAGGATTACCAGCTTGCTTTCACCATGCCCGGCACTTCGCCGCGCATCGCGATTTCACGCAATTTGTTACGTCCCAAACCAAACTTGCTGTACACACCACGCGGACGACCAGTAATCGCACAGCGGTTACGCAGGCGGGTCGGATTGGCGTTTCGTGGCAGCGCCTGGAGTTTCAGACGTGCTTGAAAGCGTTCTTCTTCAGAATAGCTTTGATCGTTGATGATCTTGACGAGTCCAGCGCGCTTGCCGGCAAATTTCTTGACCAGCTTTTCGCGCTTTTCCTGACGATTGATAACAGACAATTTTGCCATGGCGTGCCCTTAGCCTCGGAACGGGAATTTGAACGCAGCCAGCAACGCTTTGGCTTCTGCATCCGACTTCGCGGTGGTGGTAATCGAGATATTCATGCCGCGTAGCGCGTCAATTTTGTCGTACTCGATTTCCGGGAAAATAATTTGTTCTTTTACGCCCATGTTGTAGTTACCACGACCGTCGAAAGAGCGTCCGGAGATGCCACGGAAATCGCGTACACGCGGCAACGAAACCGTAATCAAACGATCCAGGAATTCGTACATCTTGGTCGAACGCAATGTCACCATGCAACCAATCGGGTAACCGTCACGAATCTTGAAGCCAGCGATCGATTTCTTCGACAGGGTCACGACGGGCTTTTGCCCGGCGATCTTTTGCATGTCGCTAACGGCGTGATCCATGATTTTCTTGTCCGCAACCGCTTCGCCAACACCCATGTTCAAGGTGATCTTGGAGATGCGCGGCACTTGCATCATGGATGTATAGCCAAACTGCTGCATCAGCGCAGGGGCTATCGTATCTTTGTAGTGTGTGTGCAATCGAACCATTATCTATCCCTCACCTTAAGCGTCGATGACTTCGCCGTTGGAACGGAAAACGCGGACTTTGCGCTTGTCGTCCAAGGTCTTGTAGCCAACGCGATCAGCCTTGCTGGTAGCTGGATTGAAAACGGCGATGTTCGAGAGATCAATCGACATTTCTTTTTCCACAATACCGCCAGTGGTATTTTTCATCGGGTTTGGCTTGGTGTGCTTTTTGACACGATTCACACCTTCAACCACGGCGCGGGCAAAGTCAGGCAACACTTTTAGCACTGTGCCGCGCTTGCCTTTATCCCTGCCGGTGAGGACGACCACTTGGTCGCCTTTACGAATCTTACTCATCATTCGGCTCCTTACAATACTTCAGGCGCCAGCGACACGATCTTCATGAAGCGCTCGTTACGCAATTCACGCGTAACTGGCCCGAAGATGCGGGTGCCAATTGGCTCCAGCTTCGCGTTCAAGAGCACGGCAGCATTGCCGTCGAACTTGATTAGCGAACCATCGTTGCGGCGAACACCTTTGGCAGTACGTACCACCACGGCATTATAAATTTCGCCCTTTTTCACGCGGCCACGAGGCTGCGCGGACTTAACGCTGACCTTGATGACATCACCAATGCCCGCGTAGCGACGCTTGGAGCCGCCAAGGACTTTGATACACATCACCGACCGTGCGCCGGTGTTATCGGCGACGTCGAGAATCGACTGCATCTGAATCATTTTTTATCTCCAACTTGTTCTAAACCGCGCTTGCGGAATAGCTAGTCTTGGACCCGTCTTGCGCTGCCAACATCCCGAAAGGACATTGCCAACAGGTTAGAAAACTTCTTTTTGCCCGATCGCTTGATTTCGGCTTCGGCTGACTTTCGGGCGGATCGATTTGCGCTGCTTTGCAATTCGTTTTTAGCAGACTATCAGCCGACGAAGCCACGGCTGGAGCAGCAAAGTCAACAATTATATACCGGAAGAGTATGGCGACACAAGCGCCATTTGTAATTTCTAAATGCTTCAGCAACTCTCGTGGGCAAATGACGCCATTTTCCGGATTGAAGCGGAAGTTAGAGAGTGCTTACTTATACTGGCAGCTACCGCTAATAATGCGTGGCCAGACAGCATTGGAATGTGGCCCAGTTAAAACCTTTTGGTCAGGGTCATCTGCGCGCCATCGCGTTTCATTTCCAGGCGGTTCAGAAAGCTCATCCCCAGCAATGCCACGTCCAGCCCGCTTTCGAAAACACTCGCTTCGATCTGGTACAGGGTTATTTCACCAACCGTGACCGCGTCCAGCGAGACCCGCCACGCAGGCACCACGCCACCGGCTGTGGCAGCAGACCCACGTTGGCCCTTCGTGAAGTCAATTCCCATGCTACGGGCGGCGCTGGCCGGTAGCGCGACCGAGGTCGCTCCGGTGTCAACCAGAAAGCGCACCGACTTACCGTTGATCTGGCCCATTGCCCAGAACTGGCCAACGGTATCGGCGCTGAGCCTCAAGGTATTGTTGGTGGCAGCGCCACCACTTGGCACGGCAAAATGCTCCCCAAGATCGAGCTTGTGTCGCTTGCCTTCGATATCAAATACTGCGCTGTTGGACGCGGTGCTGATGAGAGTGACGCCTTCGGCCTGCTTTTGCCCTACAGATATAGTGCGCGGCGAAGCGCCATTGATCACCACGACCGCCTTGCCGGGAAAGAGCCCTACAACCGTCACATTGGCCGCCTCCGCATCGACGCCAAGCGCCACCAACAATGCCAAGCCGACAGCGCACGCGATGCCGTTACAATGCCGCATCCCTGCACAAATAAATCCCGTGAAACCTGTCGCCATTTTTCGTTTTTCTGCCGAGGACGGACCCGGCTATTTTGCCAGCTTTCTGGATCGGCATGCGGTGCCTTGGACGCTCTTCAAACTGGATGAAGGAATGTCAGTACCGAATAATCGCGATGACTACGCCGGATTCGTCTTCATGGGCGGGCCGATGAGCGTGAACGATGATTTGCCTTGGATCACTGCCATCATGAATTTGATACGTCACGCAGTCACGCAAGACCAGCCCTGTCTAGGCCATTGTCTAGGCGGACAACTAATGTCCAAGGCGGTGGGCGGCAATGTGACTGGCAATCGCGTAAAGGAAATTGGCTGGAACAAAGTTCAAGCGATTGATTCAGCCCTTGCGCGCGCGTGGCTGGGAAAGGATGCCTCCAGCCTCACAACCTTCCAATGGCATGGTGAAACTTTTTCCATCCCCGCAGGTGCCGAACGCATACTCACCAGTGATGCCTGCGAGAATCAAGCATTCGTCATCGGCAAATCACTCGGGATGCAGTGCCACACCGAAATGACGCCGGAAATGGTTGAAGACTGGTGTCAGGATTGGGCCGCAGAAAACGCCGATGCTACGCTGGCAAGTATTCAAACGCCTGAAGAGATGCTGGCCGCGACGCGAAACAACATACCGATATTGAATCGCCTTGCCGATCGGCTATATGCGAAGTGGCTGGAAGGTGTTTATCCGCAGATGGTCGCGAAGAATCTCAATCGCGAAAATTGTTGAATTGCAGCGGCACTTCGTCGATTTTCTCTTTACACAGCGCAATCGCTTGCTGAAGATCGTCGCGCTTGGTGCCCTGCACCCGCACTGACTCACCCTGAATTGACGCTGTGACTTTGATCTTCGAATCTTTGATCAGCCTCTGGATTTTTTTTGCCAAATCCGACTCGATGCCATTTTTGACATTGATGATCTGCTTAACCTTGTCGCCGCCGATTTTTTCGCGGTCTTTTTCATCGAGCAGACGCACATCAACACTGCGTTTGGCCATCTTGTTGAGCAACACATCCTTGACCTGACCAAGTTTGAAATCGTCATCGGCAAACAGCGTCAGCTCGAACTCCTTTTGCTCAACGCGCGCGTCGGAACCCTTGAAATCAAACCGGGTGGAGACCTCTTTGTTGGTCTGCTCGATTGCATTCTTGAGTTCGACTTTGTTGGCTTCGGAAGCGATGTCAAAAGATGGCATTTGTACCCTCACGCGATCCCGCGCCAACTAGCGCAGGAATCATTATTTTTTTCGTAGCTTCTTGTTAGCCGCGATTCGTAGCCGCAGTGCGTTCAGCTTGATGAAACCGCCAGCGTCGGCTTGATTGTACGCGCCGCCGTCGTCGTCGAACGTGGAGATTGTCTGATCGAACAGCGAGTCGGTCTTCGACACACGCCCCGCCACCAACACGGTGCCTTTATAGAGTTTCAACCGCACACGGCCATTCACCGTCGCCTGCGACTGGTCAATCAAGCTCTGCAGCAAAATGCGCTCTGGTGAAAACCAGTAGCCGTTGTAAATCATGCGGCCATAGCGCGGCATCAAATCGTCCTTCAGCGAAAGCACCTCACGATCCATGGTGATGGATTCGATGGCCCGGTGCGCTTTGAGCATGATCGTGCCACCCGGTGTTTCGTAGCAGCCGCGCGATTTCATACCGACATAGCGATTTTCAACCATGTCGAGGCGACCGATACCGTGTTTGCCACCGAGACGGTTCAATTCAGTCAGCACCTTTGCTGGAGTCAGCTTCTTGCCGTTGATGGCAATGATATCGCCCTTCGCGTAATCCAGTTCAACATATTCCGGCTTGTTTGGCGCTTTTTCCGGC
>JANNRY010000266.1:0-1722 GCA_031401935.1 Betaproteobacteria bacterium
CGTCCAATCGTTCTTGAACGATCTCGATCGTCATCAACTAGTCCCTTGCAATCACTAGAGCTTTACCGCCTAGTTTCTTAGATTGCACCGTAAAATCAAACATATCGAGTCCTGGTATCTTGAGACACAATCGACAAAGTGTGAACAAAGGTTGCATTCAATTTCGAGAGTTGTAGTCAATCGCGTTACTCAATCTTTATCCCCGCCCCCTTCACCACCTTCGCCCACCGATCCTTCTCTTTCGAAATGAACCCGCCAAACACTTCCGGGCTGTTGGTGCGTGCCTCGGCGCCCTGTGCGGCGAGCTTTTCTTTCATGTCAGATGAATTGAGCATGCGCGCGAGTTCGGCATTGATTTTCATCACGACATCGGCTGGTGTCCCTGCGGGTGCCAGCACGCCTTGCCACGATCCGGTTTCAAAACCCGGCACGCCGGATTCGGCGACGGTGGGCACATCCGGGATGGAGGACATGCGGGTCGCGCCGGAGACGGCGATGAGTTTGAGGTTGCCGCTTTTCACGTGCGGATAGGTGGCGAGCATACCGTTGAACATCACGTTCGATTGTCCGCCTGCGACGTCGGCGATGGCCTGCGCGCCGCCTTTGTAGGGAATGTAGGTCCACTGCACGCCGGTGCGGTTGGCGAATTCCACGCCGGCCAGATGGTTCGCACCACCGACGCCGGAGGTGGCGTAGTTCATCTTGCCCTGATTGGCTTTGGCGAATTCGATGAGTTCCTTGACGTTGGTTGCTTTCACCGATGGATGCACCACCAGAATATGCGGCGAGTACGCGACCAGGCTGACGGGCGCGAAATCTTTCACAGGATCGAACGGCAAAGCTGGGTACACGCTGGGCGCGATGGCAAGTGTGCCGACATCGGCGAGCAGCAGCGTGTAGCCATCGGGTGCAGATTTGGCGACGATGTCCGCACCGATGTTGCCGCCCGCGCCCGGTTTGTTTTCGACCAGCACGGCCTGACCCCAGGCTTCCGTGAGCTTCTGGCCGATCGTGCGGGCAAGGATGTCGGAGGTGCCGCCCGGTGGATAAGGAACGACGATCTTGATCGCTTTGTTGGGATAAGCCGACGCGGATTTGGTCTGCGCGCTAGCGTTGACGGCGATGAGGAGTGTGCAGGCAAATGCAAGCAAGGCGTGGAAGCTGGAACGGATGTTTGTGGACATGCGTGATTCCTTTGAGCGTTGTGTTGGATTGGCCACGTTTGTCACCGGTTGCGCGTTTATTTTTTGTGTTGAGTTCGTGAGTCGGATGCGCGTGGTCTCGCAAATGCCGACGCCATTGTTCGGCGCAACGCATTTGTTAACACGCAGGATATTGGGGTGCGGCGAAGCCGTCAATGGAGAATTGCTGGCGCAGCTTTGTGCAGGGTGGGGTTTGTGAGATGGTTTGTGGGGAAAGCAGGGTCGTGGCTCGGCGTCTTGCATGAGCAAGAACTTCTAAAACTCTGTCGTACCGGCGAAGGCCGGTATCCAAGTTTTATAAATGCCTGAGCCAGTCGGCAAACTTGGGCCCCGGCCTTCGCCGGGGAGACACTCAAATTCCCAGAGTGCCAACCTCTAGCACTGGCGAGGCTTACGGCGAATTTATGGCCGCTGATGCCCGCCAATGCTTGTGTTTGACTATTTCGCCTTCAGCAGCCCGCTAAGGCAACAACGCCATCACCACCAACGCCATCGCCGCAATCGCGGCCTGCCGGTCGGC
>JANNRY010000267.1:0-9120 GCA_031401935.1 Betaproteobacteria bacterium
CGGCTGGCTCACGGTCGAATCCAAGGCGACAACGATTTTCGACGTGCCAGCGGAAGCGCGTGTGACGGCGGCGATGGCGTTGTTGGGATTGAATTACGGAAACTTATCGGACATCGCAGGCCATGCGTAGCGCGGCATCCACAGCAGAAACCATTCTCGGTTTCGACTTTGGTGAAAAGCGCATCGGCGTGGCCGTCGGCAATACCGTCACCTCACAGGCGCAAGCCTTGACGACCTTGCATGTTGAATCGAATGCAGCGCGCTTGGGTGCTGTTGAAAAATTGGTCAATGAATGGCAACCGGCGAGCTTCGTGATCGGCCAGCCAGAGCATGCCGATGGCAAGCCGCATGAAGTCGCGCATCTGGCGAAAAAATTCGGCAATCGTCTCACGGAAAAATTCCGCCTGCCAGTGACGTATATCAACGAGACCTTGAGCTCGACCGAGGCCAGCCGCATGTTGACAGCGCGCGGCGTCAAGGGCATCGCGCAGAAAACTGAAATTGACGCCGTCGCGGCACAGGTGATTTTGCAAAGCTATCTGGATGAACGGGCTAACCATGCAGCTTGATGCTGAACAACTCCTCACGGCGCTGGCCACCAACATCGGCACATTGGCCGACGATACCGCTGTCGTTGGCATCCACAGCGGCGGCGTGTGGGTGGCAGAGCGGCTGCATCAAATGCTCAAAGTCGTGCCGCCATTGGGGACACTGGCCGTCACGTTGCATCGCGACGATTTCAGCAAGATCGGTCTGCATCCGCAGAAAAAAGCCACCGATATGCCAATCGATATCGATGGCCGGCACATCCTGCTCGTCGATGACGTGCTCAATACCGGGCGCACATTGCGCGCGGCGTTGAATGAGCTCTTTGATTTCGGCCGCCCCGCGAGCGTAAAGCTTGCCGTACTGGTTGATCGCGGCCTGCGCGAGTTGCCCTTCGCGGCCGACTATATCGGCGCTTTGATGACGCTGGACGCGAGTCAGGAACTGGTATTGACCAACGACAATCAGCATTTGCGGTTTGATGTGCGCGCAAAACACACACACAAATAACACCTACATAAAATCATCATGGCGCTCACATTCAACCCCCAACTTAGCTCTGACGGAAAACTGAAACACCTGCTCAGTACTGAAGGCTTGCCGAAGCATTTGATCGAAGGCTTGCTTGAAACGGCGGATCAATTTGTCAGTGTCGGTGACCGCGAAGTGAAAAAGGTACCGATTCTGCGCGGCAAGTCGGTGTTCAATCTTTTCTTTGAAAATTCAACTCGCACCCGCACCACGTTTGAGATCGCGGCCAAACGTTTGTCGGCGGATGTGATCAATCTCAATATCAACGCTTCCTCGACCACCAAGGGCGAATCGCTGCTCGATACGGTCGATAATCTGGCCGCAATGAATGCCGATATGTTCGTGGTTAGGCATGCGGAAGCCGGTGCGGCGCACCTGATTGCGCAACACGTGAAATCCGGCGTCAGTGTGATCAATGCTGGGGACGGCAGACATGCGCATCCCACGCAGGGTCTGCTGGACATGTACACCATTCGCCACTACAAAAAATCGTTTCACAATTTGACGGTCGCCATCGTCGGCGACGTGCTGCATTCGCGCGTCGCACGCTCCGACATCCATGCCCTAACCACGCTGGGGTGTCCAGATGTCCGCATCATCGGCCCCAAAACGCTTATTCCCACCGATGTCGCGCGGATGGGTGTCTCGGTGTTTCACGATATGGCGCGGGGCCTTGAAGGTTGCGACGTGGTGATCATGCTGCGCCTGCAAAACGAACGCATGAATGGCGCGCTGTTGCCGAGCGCGCATGAATTTTTCAAAAGCTACGGACTCACAACTGAAAAACTCGCCCGCGCCAAACCGGACGCAATCGTGATGCATCCAGGGCCGATGAACCGCGGCGTGGAAATTGATTCGCCGGTGGCAGACGGACGACAGAGCGTGATATTGCCTCAGGTGACATTCGGCATCGCGGTGCGGATGGCGGTAATGGCTACGGTGGTGGGCGCATGAAACTCCAGATCGCCAACGGTCGTTTGATCGACGCCACGCAAAAGCTTGATGCGGTGCAATCGCTGTTTATTGCAGACGGCAAGATCGCGGCCATTAACGCCGCGCCAAATGGCTTCAAGGCCGATAAAGTCATCGATGCCAGCGGCAAAATTGTTTGCCCCGGTTTGGTGGATTTATCGGCGCGTTTGCGTGAGCCTGGCTTTGAACACAAGGCAACCCTCGAAAGTGAAATGCTCGCGGCCGTCGCAGGCGGTATCACGTCGCTGGTGTGCCCGCCCGATACCGATCCAGTGCTCGACGAACCGGGGCTGGTTGAAATGCTGAAGCGGCGCGCTGACGCGCTGCATCAGGCGCGCGTCTATCCGCTTGGCGCGCTCACAGTTGGTTTGAAGGGTGAGCGTCTGAGTGAGATGGTCGAGCTGACCGAAGCCGGGTGCGTAGGATTTTTTAATGCCAACCAGCCCATCACCAATACCAATACGCTGTACCGCGCGATGCAATACGCCGCTACTTATGGCTACACCGTTTGGCTGCGCGCAGAAGATGCGCATCTGGCGAACAACGGCATCGCGCACGACGGCGAAGTCGCGACGCGCCTCGGATTGGCGGGTATCCCTGTGAGCGCTGAAGCAGTCATGATTGCCACCATCACCATTCTCATGCGCGAGACCGGTGCGAAGGTGCATCTGGCACGGATGTCGAGTCGCGCCGGGGTGGATGCGGTGCGCGTCGCCAAGGCAGAAGGCTTGCCAATTAGCTGTGACGTCGGTATTCATCATCTGCTGCTGACTGACCGCGATATTGGATATTTTGATTCGCAATACCGCTTCGCGCCGCCGTTGCGCAGCCCCACTGACCGCGATGCGCTGTCGCGCGGCGTGATCGACGGCACTATAGATGCGATCTGTTCGGATCACACACCACACGATGCCGACGCCAAAAACGTCCCTTTCGGGGAAGCGCTGCCAGGTTCCACCGGCCTTGAATTGTTGCTGCCGCTGACGCTTAAATGGGCGAATGGCGCATCCGTGCCGATTCCGGTCGCGTTAAAGAAAATCAGTGGCGATCCAGCGCGATTGCTGGGCTTGGCGGCGGGCACGCTCGCCATTGGTCAACCTGCAGATATTTGTGTTTTTGATGCGCGTGCATTTTGGGCGGTAACTGCACAAACGTTGCGCAGCCAAGGCAAGAATTCGCCGTACCTCCGACGCGAGCTGGAAGGCCGGGTGACGCACACGCTGGCAAACGGCAAGCTGGTTTTTCAATCTTGACGCCATGAATCCACTTCTTGATTTTTCAGCACTGCCGCGCTTTTCTGTCATTACACCAGCGCACGTAAACCCAGCCGTTGAGCAACTGATTGCCGACGCACGCACGACGGTGGAAATGATTGCCACCAGCGCCGCGCCGCCGACGTGGGAAAATTTTGTCACTCCGCTCGACGATGTGACCGAGCGCTTGTCGCGCGCGTGGGGCGTGGTTGGACACATGAACGCGGTGGTGAATTCACCCGAATTGCGCGATGCCTACAACGGCATGTTGCCGACCGTGACGGCATTCTGGACGTCGCTCTCACAGGATGAACGCCTTTTTGCCAGGTACCAGCAAATACGGGCATCTTCAGCCGCTTTCGGCCTGAGTGCCTCACAGAATAAGGCGCTTGACAATGAGCTGCGTGATTTCCGCTTGGGCGGCGCGGAACTCGACGCCGACAAAAAGGCGCGCTTCAAGGCAATACGCGAAGAGCTTTCAACGCTGGGGTCTGCGTTCAACGATCACGTTCTCGATGCCACTAATAGCTTCTCGCATTTTGTCGAAGATGAATTGGATTTGGCCGGGTTACCTGCCGACGTGATGACGGTCGCGCGCGAGGCCGCTGTGAAAGACGGCAAATCTGGCTGGAAGCTGACGTTGCACCAGCCATGCTACGGCCCGGTGATGCAATATGTGTCGAATCGAGCGCTGCGTGAGCGCTTGTATCGCGCCTACGCCACACGCGCATCGGAACTCGGCGCTAATCCTGACCACGACAATAGTGAAGTGATCACGCGCATTCTGCGTTTGCGGACCGAGATGGCTTCGCTGTTGGGCTACAACAATTACGCGGAAATGTCGTTAGCCACGAAGATGGCCGACACGCCGGCCGAAGTGATCAATTTTATTGAAGACATGGTGAGCAAAGCCAAGCCGTTCGCTGAGCGTGACTGGCGAGAACTCACGAGCTTTGCGGAAGCCGAGCTTGGCCTGTCTGAGGTGGAGGCATGGGACGTATCGTATGCATCTGAAAAATTGCGTGAACAGCGCTACGCGTTTTCGGATAACGACGTGAAACAATATTTTCCGGAATCGCAAGTGCTGGCCGGTTTGTTTCGCGTCATCGAAACCCTCTATGGATTGACTGCAAAAATTTCTCATGCCGACACATGGCATCCGGACGTGCGCTTCTTTGATCTCGTCGATAAATCCGGCGCATTGGTGGGGCAGTTTTATCTCGACCTTTACGCGCGCAACGCCAAGCGCGGCGGCGCGTGGATGGGTGACGCGATCAATCGTCGTCGCAAACCGGATGGCGTTCAGCACCCGGTGGCTTATCTGACCTGCAATTTTTCGGCACCTGTTGGCAACAAGCCTGCGCTGTTTACCTTTGATGAAGTCATCACGCTGTTCCACGAATTCGGCCACGGCTTGCATCAACTGCTGACCGAAGTCGATGTGCTTGCCGTCTCAGGCATCAATGGTGTGGAGTGGGATGCGGTGGAATTGCCGAGTCAGTTTATGGAGAATTTTTGTTGGGAATGGGATGTACTGGTGCATATGACGCAACACGTCGATAGCGGTGCCACGTTACCGCCAGAGCTGTTCGCCAAGATGATCGCGGCGAAGAATTTTCAGGCCGGTATGCAGTTCGTCCGACAGCTCGAATTCGGCTTGCTGGACATGCGCCTGCACGCAGGTTTCGATGCCGACAATGACAATCTGCAAGCTGCGTTGGACAGCGTTCGCAAGCAGGTAGCGGTAATGAAATATCCAGCGTTCAACCGCGCCACGCAATCCTTCGGTCATATATTTGGCGGTGGTTATGCGGCTGGTTATTACAGCTACAAGTGGGCGGAAGTGTTGTCTGCCGATGCCTACGCCGCCTTCGAGGAAACAGGCGTTCTCAATCCGGAAACAGGCGCACGGTTCCGCCGTGAAGTGCTCGGGCGCGGCGGCAGCCGACCGGCCCTCGTGTCGTTCACCGCCTTCCGCGGCAGGAAGCCCGATATGGCAGCGCTGTTGCGGCATAATGGGATGAAATTAGCGGCTTGATGGAGGATTTAAATATGAATACTGCTCTGACAGGCATTCTTGCCTTAATCCTGACGCTGGCAACCGCCGCGAACGCACAGGAAATCTTTCGCTGGGTCGATAAAGACGGCAAGGTACATTACGGCGATTCGCTGCCGCCACCCGCAGAAACAAAGAGTGTGCAGACCAAAAAGCTGGTCGATAGCGTTATTGAGCAAGAGGCCATCCCGTTTGGTGTGTCGACGGCGATGAAGAACAACCCGGTCACGCTTTACGCCAACAACTGTGGCGAGGGCTGCGCTAATGCAAAGGCGCTGCTGGCCAGACGCGGCATTCCGTTTACAGAAAAAAATCCGGAAACCGACGCCGCTGCCGCCACCGCACTGAAAGCGTTGGTTGGTGCCTTGCAAGTGCCGACCATTCAGATCGGCGCAAACAGCCTTACCGGTTTTGAAGCAGAGGGCTGGAATGCGGCACTCAATGCGGCTGGCTATCCGCGCAACAATCCGAATCTGCGGCAGAGCGCTGCCAAAGCCGGTCCGCGCACTTCGCCCCCTGGCCCGCCCCCTGCGGCCCAATAAGCGCCGCGCTTGAAGCTCGCCGCCTGGAACGTCAATTCGCTTAACGTGCGCCTGCTGCATGTCATTGAGTGGCTGAAAACGCATCAGCCGGACGCGTTGTGTCTGCAGGAATTAAAAATGGAAGACGCCAAATTTCCACTTGGTGCCTTTGAAGACATCGGCTATCACGCCGTCTTTAATGGACAAAAAACCTACAACGGCGTCGCCATCCTTTCACGCGCCCGGATGGAGGATGTCAGCAAAGATATGGCTGGCTTTGAGGATCATCAGAAGCGCGTTATCGCCGCGACTGTCAATGGTGTCCGCGTGGTGTGTGTGTACATTCCCAATGGGCAGTCGATCGATTCTGATAAGTACCAGTACAAATTAAAGTGGCTCGCGGCATTGCAAACGTATATGCAAACCACTATTGCCGAATACGGTGATGTCGCGTTGCTGGGGGACTACAACATCGCGCCGGATGATCGCGACGTGCACGACCCGAAAGCGTGGGAAGGCCAGGTGCTTTGCTCGGTGCCGGAGCGGGCTGCATTTCGCTCGTTGATCGGCTTGGGTCTTACCGATAGCTACCGTCTCTTTGACCAGCCCGAAAACTGCTTTAGTTGGTGGGATTACCGGATGAACGGCTTCAAGCGCAATCTCGGTTTGCGTATTGATCATATTCTGCTCACATCAGGTCTCGCGGGACGTTGCAGCGCCAGCATTATCGACGTTGAACCCCGCAAACTTGAACGCCCGTCGGATCACGCACCGGTTGTCGCCAATATCGGCTAACGTTATCTGTTAACGGCTCGCCACTTTTATGGGTGAACCTACCGTATCGGTATCTCAACGAAACAATTCCCTGATGAATGCACCTGATTTGCTACGCAACTCTCACGTCAGTCTGGAAATTGCTCAATATGAGATTCTCGATACGCCGCCCGAATCCGCATTTGACGATCTGGCAAGGCGCGCAGCCGAGGCGCTGGGCACGACGATGGCGGCAATTTCTTTTTTTGAACACGCGCCACCGGCAAGCGACGATGTTGCGCCTCACATCAAACGCGAATGGTTCAAGGCCCGAACCGGTCTGACTTTCGCGGCACTGGTGCGAGAGCACTGCTTTTTTCTGCCCGCTTTCACGGCAACGCCACAGCGCCCAACGGTTTTTGTCATTCCGGATGCGCTCGCCGACAAACGCTTTCGTGAGCATCCCCTGGTGGCTACCTCACCGTATATTTGCTTTTATGCCGCCTGCGGTATTTTCTCGCCGACGGGCCAATTGCTCGGCGTGTTGTCGGTATTCGATACCGTGTCGCGCGAAGTGGTTGCCCATGAATTGGAGGCATTGAAAAACTTGGCGGCGTTAGCACAAGCGCGACTGGAGGCCCGTCGCGAAGCGCGCGGCGAACGCCGCTCGTCCCAAATCATCGCGGCAAATGATGCATCCAGTTCTTTACACGTCGTTCAACTTAAGCAGGAATTTAGTCAACTCGAGCAACTCCTCGAAGATGAAATTGCCATCCGCAAGGCAGCCGAAGCAAAACTGAGTTACGAACAGGCGTTTTCAGACGCCGCGATGCAGAGTTTGCCGCGCGCATTTTTTATGTTCGAACGAGACGGCACGATGGTGCGCTGGAACGCGCAATTTGCCACCAACACCGGCCACACTGCGGAAGATCTCGCCACAATGCGCGCACTTGATTTCATAACTGAGGATGATCGCGAGATGGTGGGCGATGCGATCCGACGCATTTTTGAAACCGGCGAAGAAATCGCCATCGAGGCGCACATGCGTCGCAAAGACGGCGCGACGTTTCCCTATTCGATGTATGGCCGCGCTGCGGACTTAAACGGGCAACGCTACTGTATTGGCGCGGGACGCTATATTAGCGAGCAAAAGCGCGCCGAACGCGAGATGACCCGCGCCAAAGAGCGACTCGATCTGGCACTGGTCGGCTCAGGCCTCGCCATTTGGGACTGGGATCTCGTCAACAATCAGGTGTTTTTCAGTGACAACTGGCGCGCCTTGCTCGGTGCGCGCGAGGTTGAAGGGTCGCGTATCGTCTATCCCATGGAAGAAGTCGCGACGTTCAGCCATCCGGACGACCATGAACGCTTTCAGGCAGCGGTGAATGCGGCCGCAAGTGGTAGCGCAGAAGATTTTCAGTGTGAGTACCGCGTGCCCGGCGAGTCGCAGGAATGGGTATGGTTACATTCAAAAGGCAAAGTAACCAATCGCGACGCGAGCGGCCATCCCGTCCGCATGACCGGCACGACGGCCAACATCACCAAGCGAAAAAGCGCTGAAGAGCGGGTCGAGTTTCTCGCCACGCGCGACCCACTCACCGGCCTGCCAAATCGTATGCTGGTCAACGACAGGCTTGAGCAGGGTGTGGCCAATGCGGCGCGGAAGCGTGCTGGTCTCGCGTTTATGTTTATCGATCTTGATCGCTTCAAAACGATCAACGATTCGCTTGGCCACGATGTGGGCGATGAGCTTCTCAAGCGGGTCGCAGCCAGGCTGTCTGCGTGTGTGCGCGTCAGTGATACGGTGGCGCGTCTGGGGGGCGACGAATTCGCGGTAATTCTGGAGAATCTGCCCGGCGCCGAGGGACGCGATGTACACGAAGGCGCGCAGCACGTCGCCGAAAAAATGATCGCAGCACTGGCCTCACCGATCATGATCAACACCCACCATCTCACCACCTCATGTTCAATCGGCATCGGCATTTATCCGACTGATGGCCCTGACCCGAAAACGTTGATGAAGCACGCCGACGTGGCGATGTACGACGCCAAGGCCAAGGGCCGCAACAATTACCAGTTCTTTTCGCACGAAATGAACGCGCGCGCGCAGGAGCGTTTGTCGATCGAGAATTTTCTGCGCCTGGCACTCAGGCGCGACGAACTGCTTTTGTATTACCAGCCGCGCGTGTCGTTTCTCACCGGTCATGTCACCGGCGTCGAGGCGCTGCTACGCTGGCAACACCCAAGGCGCGGGCTGATCACGCCCGATAAATTTATCGGTGTCGCCGAAGATTCCGGATTGATCGTGCCGATCGGCGAATGGGTGATCGACAATGCGTTCAAACAGATTGCCGAATGGCGCGAACGAAGCGGCCGTGACCTGCGGCTCGCGGTCAACCTTTCGGCGGGCCAGATGTTTGATGGCGATCGCCTGATGCGTGCCATTACCTCTGCTGCGCAGGCGGCAGCGCTCGATCCGACAGTGGTC
>JANNRY010000268.1:0-6134 GCA_031401935.1 Betaproteobacteria bacterium
ATTTCATCGGCAAGAATAACCTGCGAGAAAATCGGCCCGGGATGAAAACGAAAGGTACTTGAATCGCGATCAAAAATCGACACGCCCACCACATCGGCTGGCAATAGATCGCTCGTAAACTGGATGCGCTGATATTGCAGGCCTAACAGACTGGCCAGCACGTGCGACAGGGTGGTCTTGCCGACGCCGGGCACGTCCTCAATGAGCAAATGGCCGCGCGCCAGAATGCAACACATGGCCATTTTGATTTGCTGATCTTTGCCGAGAATGATCTCACCAGCGCGCAGCAGCACATTGGCAAGCGGGGTGTGAACGGGTTGTTTTTCGAAAAGCGAGACGGACATGGAAAATCCTGAGGTTGCACGTTCATGGTTGAACAATGATTTTACGCGGCTTACGCGCAAACGATTGGAATCAAAGAGTATTTGTGAATTACGTGGTGGCAGAGCGAACGGATGCTCAATTGCCGTTTTTGCAATTATGTATTTGCAAGCCAGTTCAGTATGTGACACGCTAGGGAACCAATCGTTTCCAGACGCATAAAAACTCAAATGACCACTGCATTTATCACGCATCCTGATTGTCTCAAGCATGAAATGGGACCGCATCACCCCGAATGTCCGGCTCGACTGCAAGCTGTTTACGACGCGTTCGAGCAATCAGGCTTGATGCCAAAACTCCTGGAGGTTGAGGCACCACTTGCCAGCGCTGCGCAGCTTGCCGCTGTTCATGCACCTGACTACGTGGACGCGATTTTCGCCGCTGCGCCAAAACACGATTACGCCTCGCTCGATCCGGACACTTCAATGAATCCGTATTCGTTGGTGGCTGCTCAACGTGCAGCGGGGGCGGTGATCAAGGGTGTCGATCTGGTGATGGCGGGCGAAGTCGAGAATGCGTTTTGTGCAGTGCGCCCGTGCGGACACCACGCCACCTACAACCAGTCAATGGGATTTTGTATTTTCAATAATGTCGCCGTCGGCGCTGTTCACGCGCTTGAAATGCATCAGCTTGATCGCGTGGCCATTCTCGATTTCGATGTACATCACGGTAATGGCACCGAAGATATATTTACCGATGATGAACGGGTGATGCTCTGTTCGAGCTTCCAGCATCCGTACTATCCCGGCACCGGCGCCGACACCGGCAACGCGCACATCGTGCCGACTCCGCTAGCCGCAAGAACCAGCGGGCCAGCTTTTCGTGCCGCGATCGAACGCACCTGGTTTCCCGCGCTGGAGAAATTCAAACCGCAACTGATTATCATCTCGGCGGGTTTTGACGCGCACACCGATGATCCGCTGGCATACCTCGAACTGGTCGAGGACGACTACACATGGATCACGCAGCGCATCCGTGAAATGGCGGACACTTTCGCCGAAGGGCGCATTGTCTCCGCGCTCGAAGGTGGCTATAGCCTGAGTGCGCTGGGGCGTAGCGCGGTCGCGCACGTGAGGGCGTTAATGTAACAAACTCTAGCATTGGCGGGCGCTTACGGGCGTTTATGCTCTGGAAGGCTCACCAATGCTGGTGTCTATGCATTTACGCAATCTCCGCTCGTGCTACCTGCCGATGCACACATGGCCTAGCGCATTGATTTAGCAAGGCCCAATCAGATCTTCGAATCTGGGGCGAACGGGAATGGCGTTGCTAGAAGTTTCCCCAAATTGATCGAGGCGTATTTATGGCGGTGAAACATCACGAGCACTACGCAGTCGCGCCCAACCTGGAATCCGCTGCTCCATCTTTCGCGTGATGTTTTCATGCACCCGCTGTTGAAAATCGGCCGACACAGAGCTCACCGGAAGTTCCGCTGCGCGTACTGAAACACTCGCTGCTGTCGTACCGGTGGGCACGTTGATCGGCGTTATAAACACGTCATTTCGATTCACCAGATTGGCATCGTTGGTGCGCACGTAAAACGGGTAAAAATTGGTGCCATTGCTGACGAGGCCCATGTAGTCGCCCAGAAAGTAACCACGGGCGATTGGTGCAACGCTCAAATTGAACGCGGCGGCGACGCGGCGGTCAGTCCAACTGACGCCATCGCGGGAAGTCGCAAGCCAGTAGTCGGTCAGCAGCGTGGCGGGGTCGGCGGTATTGCTGCGCATATCAAAGTAGCTGAGGCCGATGGTGCCGTCGGCGCGGGCATTGATACTGGGAATCAGTCCCTGTACGTTAGGGTCGCCATTTACACGACTCGGTGTAGTCCAGGTTAGCCCACCGTCGATGGAACTTGAGAATGCAATCCCATCGCGCGCACCGCTGCTGAAGCGCGCGTCCTGCCAGGTGACGTAAAGTTGTCCCTGCGGGCCGACCGAAATTTGTCCGAGGAACGCACTGTCGCGAATTATCGAGCCAGTTTCCGGATCGCGCGTGCCGATGCCGAGAAAATTGGAGACGGTAATGGGCTGCGACCAAGTCAATCCTTTGTCGGCTGAACGCATCACCGCGAAAGACCCGACTGAACTTCCGCTGACGGTGTTGAGTCGAGTGAAAAAATTAATGAGAGTACCGTCGGGCAAGACGGCGACAACATTGCCGATGGTCTGATTGCCGACACCGGGGTCAAAGATAGCGCGGGCCGGTTCCCAAGTCGCACCGCCATCGGCCGTGCGTGCGAAAAATGTGGGGCCGCGATCGTCCGACGTTAAACGGTCCCAAACGGCATAAACGTAACGCGAATCGTTCGGGTCTGCGGTGATGGTGTTCTTGTCGTTGAAGAAGAGTTCCGTGTCTCGAATCAGCGTCGTCGCGTTACTCCAGTTTCGTCCGCCATCGGTAGACCGGAACACTAGCATCGCGGATGCTGAGCCGGGCTGGAAAGTTGCGCCGCTAATTGCTAGCGACATTTGGTATGCAGTACCGTTTGGGGAAATCGTGACCCAGGGATCAGATGCGCGCTCATAGTCGCCGCCATTGGCAGTATTGCCGCCGCCGCAGCGCGACGCAGGCAATGGGCGACTTGTCCACGTGGCGCCCGCATCGAATGAAAATCCCACTGCGGTTCCTTGCGCACCGCCATTCGACCATCGGTCTTGCTGCCAGCTGCCGATAAGGTTATTCGGGTTCGTCGGATTGATCGCAACGTGAGGTTCAACTTCCGAATTGTTGTAGAGCGTGCCGACGTTGGCAACACCGGCGCAGCCGGCAGAAAAGCCCGACGCGCCTGAAACAAGCCCGGCAGGTGCTGGCGGTGTGGGCGGTGTTGGGGTCGGCACGGTAGTCGTCGGTGCTGAACCACCGCCGCCAGAGCATGCCGCCAGCAGTGCCACCGTGGCCCATGCCAGTTGAATCGACCTTACCCTCGGAGAGGTGAACATAGTTATCCAGTTCCCGCAAACGGCACTTTGCATTGTAACCATTCGCAACGAAACCAATTGCAACTGAGTGCGACAGCGACTGTAGCAGCGTTCCTGCTGGTTGATCGATATCATGCAGTGTGAGCGCCCTACAACTCTGTGCGCTGTCTTGCAGGAAGTGTTGCAGTTCCGCCTTCGGCCAGTTCCAAGGAGAGACAGATGAGATATACGATGAAAACGTGGTCACGATCGCTAACGGCTATTTTTTTAAGCGCTCACCTTGCGTGTGCGCAAACGTCGTCAACCAGCGCCCCTGCGGCGCAGCCACCTAAACCTGCGCCCTGCGTTGCGAGCGAGTATCGTCAGTTTGATTTCTGGATTGGCGATTGGGATGTCACTGGATTGAATGGCAAAGTTGCTGGCACCAATCTGATCAAACCAATCCTCGGCGGTTGTGTGCTGCACGAAAACTGGAATGGAAATGGTGGATTTATCGGGCAAAGTTTTAATGTTTATGACGCGACGCGAAAATTATGGCGTCAGACATGGGTCGACGGACAGGGCGGTTCATTGATCCTCGAAGGCTATTTTGAAAATGGCCACATGACGCTAACTGACAAGGAGGCGTCCGCAAAATCAGGGGCCACTGTGGTGAATGAAATTGCGTGGACGATGTTGCCAGACGGTGCTGTCCGTCAATTGTGGCGAACCTCAGCTGATGGCGGCAAAACCTGGGCAATCGCCTTTGATGGTAAATATGTCCGCTCGGCGCGACCGCAGCCGCCTCCAACGCCCAGATAGCGAGCCGACCAGTAACAACGGACAAATTTGTCCGGATAAACTAAAGTGGCGGCGCTCAACGGCAACTAACTTGCAGCGTTAATCAGACGATGTGCGACATCGACTTGGAACGAATCCGAAAATATACACACAAGCACTGGCGGGCATGACACAGAATATTGCCTGTAAGCCGCACCAGTGCTAGAGTTTGCAAAATTTATCCAATATTGCATCAGGAGTAAGCATGAAGAAATTTGCACTCGGTTTGACATTAATTTTGGCACTGGTCGGATCGGCAGCTTCTGCGGGCGAGGAAGAAGATATCAACCAAGCCGTTGATGCTGCGCAATCCTGGCTGGCGATTGTTGATGCGGGCAAGTTTGGCGAAAGCTGGGACCTTGCCGCGACGACATTTCAAAAAGGGATTGGAAAAACGAAGTGGGAGCAGGCCGTGGGAAACGTGCGAAAGCCGATTGGTGCGTTGAAATCGCGCATCCTCATGAAGGGGGCGGATGCACCCAAATTGGCAAAGTTGCCGATAGGTGATGCGGTGGTGATTCAGTTTGCCACGGCGTTCGACAAACTCGCGCCCGCGATTGAGACAGTAACGCCATTTCGGGAGCAAGGTGGCGCGTGGAAGGTATCTGGATACTACATAAAACCGGCGGCTGTTGCGGCAGCACCAGCGGGCAGGCCTTAATCTTTTAGCGCTCTGGCGCTCCAACAGATTCCGCAGCGCGTGTCGCAAATAAAAACCGGATCACCACGATTGCCGCCGTCAGTCCGAGCAATTGCGCTAACACAAACGCTGGCGCATCCGCCGGCCTGATGCCCGCGAACGACTCCGTGACCGCGCGTGCCAATGTCACAGCCGGATTGGCGAAGCTGGTGGACGCGGTAAACCAGTAGGCAGCGGTGATGTAGGCACCGACGGCGTAGGGAAGGGCAGCGGCGCGATTTTTAGCGACGCTCGCAATGACCAGCAACAGCCCGAACGTGGCGACGATCTCAGCAAAAAACTCTCCACCACTCGCACGTACCTTGGTCGATGCAGTAAACAGGGCGTGGCCAAACATCAGATGCGCGGCGGCGACACCCGCGAGCGCCCCCGAGCATTGCGCCAATATATATGCGGGCACCTCGCGCCAGGCGTGTTCCTTTTCAAGTGCAGCCATCAGTGTGACGACTGGGTTGAAATGCGATGAAATCGGCGCGAAGGTCAGGATTAGCGCGATCAATCCTGCGCCAGTGGCCAAGGTGTTAGCGAGCAGGGCAATGGCAGTGTTCCCGCCGGATAATCGCTCGGCCATGATGCCCGAACCCACCACAATGGCGAGCAGAAATGCGGTTCCCAGTGCCTCTGCAACGAGGCGCTGTGGTAACGACAGGGGCGGCGTCACCCTGCCGCCGGGTCGTCTGCTTTTACCAACGCAATATCTTTCAATTCCTGCGATAGCGAGAGATGCGCCAGTTTTTCGTCGGGCAGGTTGACCAGCAATTGCACGCGATGACGGATCTGATGAAACACTTTGTCAAAAGCCGCGCGCTTTTCGGTGTCCGATCCTGACACCGCTGCCGGGTCGGGAAATCCCCAGTGCGCAGTGGCAGGGTGGCCGGGCCAGATCGGACAAACTTCGCCCGCCGCGTTATCGCAGACCGTGATGATCATGTCCATATGCGGTGCCGTTTTCAGGGCGAACTCGTCCCAGTTTTTGCTGCGCAACTGTTCTGTTAGATAGCCGAGCGTCGCAGCTTTTTCGATCGCAAATGGATGCACCTTGCCAGATGCCTGGCTCCCCGCGCTGAACGCCTGAAATCGCGCCAAGCCGATGGTATTGAGCAATGCTTCGGCCATCACCGAGCGCGCGGAATTATGGGTACACAGAAACAAGACGTTATAGACGCGCTTAGCCATTGCAGCAGGCCTTTGCGGTGGCTTTCACTTCTGGAGCTGATGCCATTTCTAGCGTAGGTGGACAGCATGTTGTGTTGCAACCCGCACCTTGAGTGTCGGCCGCTGGTTGCGCTGTCTTGTGGCTATCTTCACCATAA
>JANNRY010000269.1:0-3968 GCA_031401935.1 Betaproteobacteria bacterium
CCCAACGGGCGAACGCTTTGTTTTCAAGTTGATGCTTTTCAAAATCCGCATTTATGGCAGGTAACTTTTCGTAATTTGGGTCGACGAAAAAAGCCGCCACGCGATCAATTTCAGCCTGTGTCAATGTTGAAGGGCCGTCTTTAAGATGTACCCACTCGGCCTCGACCTCCGCAGAGAAGCGGGCCAATCCCAGCTCTTTCACCAGAATCTTGATGCGCGCCTTATACATATTGTCGCGACGGCCGAAACGGTTGTAGACGCGCAAAATTGCGTCGAGATACGTAAACAGATGCTCGCGCGGGAGTGATTCGCGGATGACATGGCCAAGAATGGGCGTACGCCCCAAGCCGCCGCCAACCAGAATACGAAAGGCGACTTCGCCCGCCGCGTCGCGCACCGTATGCACGCCGATGTCGTGGAACAGCGTGCCAACACGGTCTTCGATTGCACCGTTTACCGCGATCTTGAATTTACGTGGCAGATAGGCGAATTCCGGATGGAACGTAGACCATTGCCGGATCAATTCTGCGTACGGACGAGGATCGATCAGCTCGTCATGCGCGATGCCTGCGAACTGATCCGATGTTGTGTTGCGAATGCAATTGCCTGACGTTTGGATAGCGTGCATTTCGACGGTCGCGAGATCGGCAAGGATGTTGGGTACTTCCTCAAGCTTCGGCCAGTTGTACTGGATATTCTGGCGCGTCGTGAAGTGCGCATAGCCGCGATCATACTTACGGGCGATGTCTGCAAGCATGCGCAACTGCTTCGTGGAAAGCAGGCCATAAGGGATGGCGACCCGCAACATGGGTGCGTGCTTCTGGATGTACAGGCCGTTCTGCAAACGCAGGGGGCGAAACTCGTCTTCACTGAGTTCGCCGGCCAGAAATCTTCTGGTCTGGTCGCGAAACTGTGCGACGCGTTCATCGACGATTGTTTGGTCGTATCCATCGTATTTGTACATAGTTTGTTCGGATCACCGCTGCGCGACGAAAACTGTCGCCAACAATGAAACCGGTGCATCCTGTTGAAGAGAAATGGATGTTAACGTCCGACCTTATATATCCATAAATACTTTATTTCATTTTTATATGCTTAATCGATATATACAGACGTGCCACGCGTGGCTGCGCAAGATGCGCTGAATGCATCTGTATCCGTCCAAAGCGGATTATCAGTCAAAATGGCCAGACTCAAGCACTGGCGGGCATCGCAGACTATAATCGTGCCAAAAGGCCCGCCAGTGCTAGTGTTTCTATTATTTCGGCGCTTTCAGCAATTTCGGATCGATACCTTTGAGTATCGGCGCGAGCTGGTGAAACAATCCTGTCAACGCCGACGTACGCCGCCAAATCATCGCGATGCGCCGGTGTGGTTCGGGTTCGCGGAACGGCACCAAACTAACGCCGGGTGAATTCGGCGATGGTGCGTGAACAGAAAGCGCCGGCATCAGGGTGACGCCAACGTTGGCGCTCACCATATGTCGCAACGTTTCGAGACTGGTCGCACGAAACCCGGGTTTTTCGGCAGCACCCGACATCGCGCAGACTTCCAGCGCCTGATCGCGCAAACAATGGCCATCGTCGAGCAGCAAAAGACTTTCGAGCGCGAGATCGGCCAGCTTGACGCGCTTTGATTTCGCCAATCGGTGATGTTTCGGCAACGCCAATACAAATGCTTCCTCAAAGAGAAATTCAGCATGCAAAGAATCATCCTGAATCGGCAACGCCAACACGCCTGCATCGAGTTCGCCCTCGTGCAGTTTTTTTAGAATGACTTCAGTTTTCTCTTCCACCAAAATCAATTCAAGCTTCGGAAATCGTTTGACGATGCCAGGCACCACATGGGGCAATAAATACGGTGCAAGTGTGGGAAAAATGCCGATGCGAACCGTTCCGGATTCAGGGTCCTTTGCCCTGCGTGCGATTGCCTTGATCTCATCTGCTTCACGCAGAATCACCTTCGCTCTTTTGACGACAGCCTCGCCGACTTCGGTCAGCAACACGTTTCGCGGATTCCGCTCCACGAGAGCCATGCCGAGCTCATCTTCGAATTTTTTCAGCTGTGTGGAAAGCGTAGGCTGCGAGACAAAACTTGCCTCGGCGGCACGCCCAAAATGCTTGTACTCAGCCAGCGCCACCAGATATCGCAGATCACGCAGATTCATATTTGCCCCGAAATTGACGAGTGGACCTGTTCGCAATGACTTGGTCCATTGATTTGCATTTTAAATGGGATAACGACGATTTAAGCGACTTTATCAATCGTGTGCCGCTTGGAAGGCTGACTCAAAACCGGTTTCACGCTAAACTCATTGAATGCAAAAATTTGGTTTTCGTATTCAGACTCGCTCAGGCATGACCGTGGAGAATCTCACGATTCAAGGCGTGGATCAGGCACAGGCCGAAATCAAACTCCGGCAGATGTATCACCACTGCGCCATTCTGGAATGCAAGGTCATCGACGAATTGCTGCGCGGTGATGGCACAGATATGGAAAGCGCTATCGCGCTGATCGTCGGCAAAGATCGCCCGTCGTAGTACCTTCTGCCCGCGCTTTGGCGTAAATGTTCAGGCAGCAAATGCGAGAAATTCGTTTGCCTTCAGCTCTTCGTACAACGCCTGATAGTCCTGCGCGCCGCGACTGCCTGGCGCATGCGCAAAGACATCCGTTTCGGCAAACGGACTTTCCGCGAGTGATACACTTTCACCAATGCGCGTTTCGCAGACCTCGTTACCGAATCGCTCGCGGAAGCTTGTAAAAATATCCCACGACATCTTGCGACGTGCGTCAAAACGGGTGATCACGTACCGACGCTCAATGCGTTTTTTCAGTACCGGCCCCAGCGCGTTCAGCGTTTTATCCACCTGGATCGCACTTTTTACGGCCAGGTAATCAGCAGAAACCGGCACCAGTACTTTGTCGGCAGCAAAAATTGCGGAGAGTGACAGCACGCCAAGCAACGGACAGCAATCGATGATTACCGGCCGAACGCCGTTGAGATTCTCGCGGATCACTGCGAGCTTCAAGCGATTCAAAATATTGGGCCCTTTGCCGAATTGTGTATCGACCTTGGCCAATTCCAGATGGGCGGGGAGCAGGCTCCAATTGCGATCAGTTTCGAGCACCAGTTCAGTGAGTGGTTTATTGTCCCGAAAAAACGCGTACATGCTCGTGTCGCCGTTTACAGGCGCGCAACCACTTAGTGACGATAGATGCGCCTGCGGATCGAGGTCAATTGCCAATGGTGTTTCGCCGGCACGCGCAAGCGCTGCAACCAGATTAAGCACAGTAGTCGTCTTGCCGACGCCACCCTTTTGGTTAAAGACCGTGATGCGGGGCATGGTTTATCCGGAGTGATTAACTTATTGAGATCGTGAGGCAGGCATATTGCAACCTGATTACATAGCGTTTTTATCACGAAATCAAAGAGTTATCAAGTATTCCTGATAATCCAACTCAAACAATGCGCGTAAGTGTCATTCCGGCAGAGGAGAAAACAGAAATTTATTCCTGCGTTGACAGCTCACCCTTCCTACCCAATCGGCGGAACAATCGCCGGCCAAACGAAATCAGGATCAGCCGGATCTCGCATCGGCCTGCCTGAATCAACGAGCCGCTCGGGAAACTGTTTCGACACAATTTCAAGATTGTCAGTGAAGATGCCATCAACGCCCATGTCCAACAATGCATCGATCCGCGAAGGCTCATTCACCGTGTAAGTCAACACGCGATATCCATTGGAATGAAACAACCGCACCAGATCTGCGGTGATATTTTTATGGTTGCAGTGGATCGACACGGCGCGTAGCTGCTCAAGATTGACCAAATGCTTTTGCGTCGGCATATCAACCAGCATGCCGATCGGCAAATTGGGCGCCACAGCACGCGCAGCTTGCAACGACGCCATGCTGAACGAAGAAATAAGTGGTTTGACCAGGCGGTCAAGCCACAACTCTTCACAGAGT
>JANNRY010000270.1:0-13504 GCA_031401935.1 Betaproteobacteria bacterium
TCGCAGCAATGGCGACTCACGCAGCATCCAGATGCCGCGTATCAAGAACAGGCTGCCGCTTAGCGCCGCGCAGCCGATATGCAGATGCTTGATGGTGCTGTAGTCCATGCATGAAATCTAAAATTTAAAAACAACTTCCGCAAGCGCAGTCGTCCCGGGTTGTTTGAAGAAGTCAAAATATTGGCGATTCATTACGTTACTGACCGATAACGCCACCGTCACGCGCCGGTCGAATTGATAACCGAGCTTGGCGTTGACAACCGTGTGTGCATCGTAGGAGCCAAACACGCCCTCAACGGTATTGATATTGAGGTCATCCCCAGAGCCAAATATGTGGCCGATCCTGCTCACCGTTGCCGAGCCTGACCAGGCGCCACGCGCGAACTCGAACCCCGCATTGACCATGCTCCCCGGCACATCGGTAAGACGCTTGCCTACGCTGGCCGGGATGGCAGCGTTTTCAGACACATCGTAGCGTGTGAGTTTGGTGACGTTGGCGAATAGCGTCAGCGATTTATTGAAAAACGGCTGGCGGATGCTTAGTTCCAGCCCATCCACCTTGGCTTTTCCGGCGTTGGTCGATTGCGTCAGTGTGGGCGACTTTCGAGTGCGGTAAATGAGATCAGACAGCGTCTGCGCAAATGCCGACACCGTGAAGTTTGTTCCGCTGGTCAGCGTTGCATCAAGGCCAATTTCGAAAGCACGAATGCGCTCTGCCTTCAAATCCGGTGATGGCTCATTGATGCTGAACACACCCGCAACACTGGTCGGTGCCACGGTCCGCGAATAGAGGTCCAACAGTGTCGGCGGGCGAAAGCCCTGGCCGTAACTTGCGCGTAGGGAAAATGTCTTGCTAACGCTATAAACCGCCGCCAGCTTAGGGTTGAACTGCTGCTCGCTTCGACGCGCGTAGCGAGTGATGAAGGCAGGTGCCGTGCTCTGGCTGACCTCGCCGGAAGTGGTGAATCGATCAAACCTGATGCCCGCGTGCAGGGTGAGTGCATCGATCGGGACATACTCGGCTTGACCGAACAGGGCAGCGATATCGCTGGTGCCAGTGCCACGCGAATTTTCACCGAAGTGCGTGGCGTAGTTGCGCCAGTTACTTGCCGGTAGCGTGCGACGGTCTAGCTGCTGGTTATTGAAAGCCGCGCCCGTGGTCAGCCAAAGCTTGTCGCTTGCCAGCCACCGTGCGTACAGGTCGGCATCCGTGCGCTGATTCGGCTGATCGGACCATTCTCCCGGACCACTTTCGTATCCAGCGCCCACACCCGGTTGGGTGAATCGAAAGTTGTGGTCCATGTGCCCAATATTGGCGACCAGGCGAACAGCGTTGGCCAGCGTCTGCTCCCAGCGCAGATAGCCACGCCAATCGCGTTCGCCTGAAGGCGTGAGCGTGAAAAAATCCGTTTCGTTCAACACCACTCTGGTGTTGGCAGCAAGATCGGTGGTCGCGTTACCCGAGAAAACTGGCTGCCCTGTCGCGTTGGAGAGAAGCGTTTCAGGCGGCCGATAGCCAACGCGATAGCTGGCATAGCCGAGCCCCGCGGTCAGCGTGCCCGCATTGCGTATCTCTTGTGTAAATTTGAGTTCAGCGTTGCGCTGATCCCAAGGACGCTCGCCCTTTAGGCCAACCCACAATGCTGCGCGATTATCAGCCGTCGTGGTCGGGATGGCACCGCTGACGGGCAGCGTGCCTTTGCCCGCCGACGCGGTCTTGACCACGTAGTCGCTGTCTCGCCAACCGTCACTGCGCCGATATCCCACTGCCAGCGAAACGCCCAATCCGTTGTCGAACTTGTCGCGATAAATGATCGACGCGGCCGAGGACGATACATCGCCGAAGCCGCCTTCAATCTTTCCCTGAAATTCGCGCCTCGTTGGTGTCTTGGTCAGTATGTTGATCACACCGCCCATAGCGTTGCCACCGTAAACCGCCGAGTACGGGCCCCGCACCACTTCGATCTGTCGTACGTTTTCGAGCATGACGGCAGAAAGATCGATACCACCGGAAATCGCATTGTTGATCGGTTGTCCGTCGATCATCACCAGCGTGCGCGTGGTGCGTGGGACGCCGCGAATGGAGATGCTGGCCTGACCGGAAGAGGGGAATTGCGCGCCCTGCGCGTTGTTGCGCAGGTAAAGCCCCGGCACTTCGCCGAGTACGTCGCCAATGCGCGACGATCGCCGTTGCTCGATCTGCTGCGAGGTAACGATGGTGACGCTGGCGGGTGCTTCGCTGACTGCAATACCGTCGCGCGTCGCCGTGATGACGACGCCGTCAATCTGTTGAGGAGCCGCATCATTTGCGTCAGCCTGCGCTGCGCCGCCAACTGTTGCGAACGACAGGGACGCGGCGACAGCACATCTGCGTATCGTGAAAAATGCGGTTACCGAATGGTGACGCAGCTTGCTGGTTTTCAAAATTTCCCCCTTTAACTTTTGCGGCAGAACCCGCAACGCAAGTCAGTCTATCGAGGCAGAAATCGCAAACCTTAACTTGCCTTAAGGTTTGCTGCGGCGCAATGAACGATGCTTCAACTGTTGCAATGCATATGCCGCTTGATCGAAAGCTGGCTCTTCGATTGTCATGTAAGGGGGCTGGTGGCCTGCCAATAGTTGATTGCTCGCCGAAGAGAATACTGTCATCGGCTCAATACGGGATCACTCAAGGACCAAAAAGGAGAGAAGTATGAAACGGAAATTAATCGGAATTTTTGCCGCTTCTGCACTGGCCGGCGCGATGGGTGGTGCGGTCGCACAGGAGCCGCCGACGCTGACAGTGGTCGAAAAAGACGCGGCCAAGAAAATTTACTTTGAGCGCTGTGCTGGCTGTCACGGCGTGCTGCGCAAAGGTGCAACCGGCAAGAACCTCGAACCGCATTGGACAAAACCCGGCACCGACGGCACCAAGACTGAAGGCGGCACGCTCAAGCTCGGCCAGTCGCGCCTCGAGAAAATCATCGGCTACGGCACTGATGGCGGCATGGTCAACTTTGACGACATTTTGACCAAGGACGAAATCGCCCTGATGGCCAAGTACATCCAGACGACGCCAGACATCCCGCCTGAATACAGCTTCAAGGACACGATGGACTCGTGGAAAGTGATCGTCGCGGTCAAGGATCGCCCGACCAAGCAGATGAACAAGTTCAATCTGAAAAACATGTTCTCAGTCACCCTGCGTGACACCGGCGAAGTGGCGCTGATCGATGGCGACACAAAAGAAATCCGCAGCATCGTCAAGACCGGCTACGCGGTACATATTTCGCGTCTGTCCAAGTCCGGCCGCTATGTATATGTGATCGGCCGCGACGCCCGCCTGTCGTTAATCGACCTGTGGATGGAAAAGCCCGCCGTGGTCGCCGAAGTCAAGGTCGGTACAGAGGCGCGCTCGGTGGACACCTCCAAGTTCAAGGGCTATGAGGACAAGTACGCGATCGCTGGCTCGTACTGGCCGCCACAGTACGTGATTATGGATGGCGACACGCTCAAGCCACTCAAAGTGGTTTCGACACGCGGCATGACCGTAGACGGCGAGTATCACCCTGAGCCACGCGTTGCTTCGATCGTCGCGTCCGAGATCAAACCGGAATGGGTAGTGAACATCAAGGAAACCGGCCAGATCCTGCTCGTGGACTATTCCGACCTCAAGAACCTCAAGACCACGACGATTCCATCGGCCAAGTTTTTGCATGACGGCGGATTTGATTTCTCCAAGCGCTACTTTCTCGTCGCGGCAAACGCCTCCAACAAAGTCGCGGCAGTGGATCTCAAGACCGGCACACTCGCCGCCCTCGTCGATACTGCCAAGCTTCCCCACCCTGGGCGCGGTGCCAACTTTGTCCATCCGAAATTTGGTCCGGTCTGGGCGACGGGACACCTTGGTGCCGAAGTGGTGACGCTGATCAGCACACCGTCGGACGATAAGAAGTTTGCCCAATACAAGCAGTTCAATTGGAAAGTCGTGCAGGAAATGAAGCACGTTCCTGGCAACCTGTTCGTCAAAACCCATCCCAAATCCAAGCACTTCTGGGCGGATGCACCGCAAAATCCAGACAAGGATCTCGCCGAATCGGTCGCGGTTTGGAGCATGAGTGACCTGAGCAAACCAAAAAAAATCATCAATGTGGCCAAGGACTCTGGCTTACCGGAAACCAAGGCGACACGCCGGGCAGTCCACCCAGAATACAGCGCGGACGGTAGCGAGGTTTGGATCTCACTCTGGGGTGGCAAAGCCGATCAGTCTGCCATCGTAGTGTACGACGACAAGACGCTGGCCTTGAAGAAGGTGATTACAGATCCGAAGATCATCACGCCGACCGGAAAGTTCAATGTCTACAACACGCAGCATGATATTTATTGATCTGGCAATAAAACATGGCGGACGATAAAAAATCCGGATGGATCTTGAGACTGCTGCGGCCCAGCGCAAGGTATTCATTGCTGGCGCTGCTGGCAGTCGGTTTCTTGGGTGGCATCCTGTTCTGGGGCGGTTTTCACACCGTAGTGGAGGCGACCAACACAGAGACGTTTTGTATCGGTTGCCATGAAATGCGTGACAACGTTTACCCCGAGTACAAGAAAACCGTTCACTACGCCAATCGCACCGGGGTGCGGGCAACGTGTCCGGATTGCCATGTTCCCAAGGAATGGGGACCGAAGATGATCCGGACGATTCAGGCCAGTAGTGAGCTGTGGGGAAAGCTTGTCGGCACCATAGACACCAGGGAGAATTTCGAGACCAAGCGTCTCGCGTTGGCTGAGAGCGAATGGCGGCGGATGAAAGCGAACGATTCGCGAGAGTGTCGCAACTGCCACAGCTTTGTCAGCATGGATACCGATAAGCAAAAACTGCGCGGCGCGAAAATGCACAAGATCGGAATAGAGGAGAAGAAGACTTGTATTGATTGCCACAAAGGAATTGCACATTCGAAACCCAAGGGCATGAAAGAGGAAGAAGACTAGACGCGGTCGTTTGCCGCTCGTCGAGACTAATTTGGATTTTCGTGAGGAGAACGCAATGAGGTACGCAATTGTTTCAATCACCGCTGGGGCAATCCTGATCGTGGCAGCATCACAAGCGGCGTTGGCCGCACCTGACTGGAGCAAGGTTCCCAAACGCGACATTCACGTTTTTCACGCCGGCACCACGCCGATCGAATGGGCGACGAAGAAGTCAAATCACAGTGGTTCCGCAGGAATGCGAAAGGGCGAGAGCTGTGCCGGCTGCCATGAAGAGAAAGGGCTGCTCAACGTCAATTTCAAGCGCCTGGCAGACAAGGAGCTGGAACCGGTTGGTGCACCAAAGACGATGAGTTTTCCGGTCACGACTCAAGCGGCGTATGACAAAGAACATGTTTATATCCGACTGAGCTTCAAGCCGCCTGCTGACGCCGCAGAAGCTGCGCCACGCGAAGACAAGGATCCCAAGCATGAGGTCAAGGTCGCAATCATGTTCATCGCGAGCAAGGTGCCGGAGGGCGACAAGGCAGGATGTTGGGCAACGTGCCACGCGGATGTGCGCTCAATGCCTGGCGCGAATCCAGAGAAGAAGAAATATGTTGCCGGCGCGAATTTGGGCAGCGATGTCTACACCGATTACATCCAGTGGAAAAGTGGTGCCGGAGGCAAGGGGGCGATGCATCTTGATGGCCACGTCGCTGAAACACGCGTAAACAAAGACGGCAAAGCACTGGAAAAAGCAGACGGCGAGAACAAGGGCGGCACCTACACCGTCACATTCAAGCGCAAGTTGGCCGGTGGTGCGGGCGACATTACGATGGCCGAAGGCAAAGCAGTGCCATTCGGAATTGCGATTCATACCGACAAAACGATATATCGTTTTCACCACGTATCGCTCAACTACACGCTCGGCATCGGTGCTGATGGCGACATCAAGGCGACTAAACAATAAATTCTCCTGATCGGTTTTTCTTGCCATTAAGTTTTGGCTATTGGAAAGGAGTGCTGGCGATGCTGGCACTCATTTCACTTTCAGCTAACGCGCAAAAGACGTTGGAAGTGACCATTCGTGACTACCGTTTCTCGCCGCAGGAGATTCGCATCAAGGCTGGCGACGTCGTGAAGTGGATCAACGCGGAAAAGCGTACCAGTCATTCGGTGCTGTTTCCCGCCGAAAACGGGCTTGAATCAGAGCGACTTTTCCCGGATGAGCGTTGGCAGCGCACCTTCAAAGTACCAGGCGTTTACAAGTATCGTTGCGGCCCGCATGAAGAGATGACGGGTACGGTCATTGTCGAATCAACGCAGGTTGCCATCGACTCATCTCCTTCGGTCGGCCCGATCTGGTGAGGTAGCGATTTTCATTAACGGGGGACCCTCGACTTTGCCGGGGATTGTTTGCACTGAATTTTTCGCCTTCGTCGGGAGAGCTTGATGGGCCGCATCTGGATTGCAATCGTGAGCATTGCCGCTTTACACGTACAAGCCGCTGAGCTTTCAACGTCTGAACTGGTCAACGATAGATGTGCAACTTGTCACGGTGCGCAAGGACACGCAACATCGCCGATTTTTCCTTCGCTCGCCGCGCAGAACCAGGATTACCTGATCAAGCAACTCAGGGATTTCAAATCAAAGAAACGGATGAGTGAAGTCATGGCGCCGCAAGTGGCAGATATTTCTGCTGAAAGAATTGTAGAGCTGGCCGCTTTCTTTTCCGCCAGACCAGCGAAAGTGAATCGCGTTTCTGATGAAGACTTGCTGCCAATCGGACGCTACATTTACAACAAAGGCAACAGTTGGTCGGGCTTGCCCGCATGCGCCAATTGCCACGGCGAAAAGGCATACGGCACCGCAACCCTGCCGCGCCTGGCGGGCCAGAATGCGCGCTATCTTCTAAGCCAGCTCAAAGACTTCAACCAGCGCACACGTTCCAATGACAACGAGGTCATGCATCTCGTTGCCTCCCGTCTGACAGAAATGGAAACCAAGGCCGTGGCTGACTATCTGTCACAAATGCCTTGAGGTCGACAGCGCACTCTCGCAAGTCAGCGGAGGCTGACGTTGGGATTGATGAGACTCAGTCCAGCCTGTCGACTGCACCATCCATCAGCTAAAACGCCTATTGACGGGCAGTCTAGGCCATTTAGTCCCGGAAAGGCGCGCCAGTATTAGACTTTAACCCTGAAAATCCCGCAGGCGCTGAAGATTGGGAACATGGATCGACTTACCGTCGACTTCGATCAGCCCGGCAGCCGATAGATCATGCAGGATGCGCGAGAAATGCTCGGGGGTCAGGTTCAGCCGCGAAGCGATTGTCACCTTGCTCGCCGGCAGCTTCACTGTTGCCTCATTGCTTTCGTCGCCACTGTCCAGGCTGTCAATGCGCAAAAGAAAGCCGATCACCCGTTCCGAGCCGGAGCGCATCGAATAAGACTCGACATCGCGAATCAATCCATGCAGTCGACGACTGAGACCTGCCAACATCTTGCGCGCAATTGCCTGATTGTGTTCCAGCTCTGCAAATACCGTGCGCTTGGAGACGTGCAACAGTAGCGAATCAGCCAGCGTTTGTGAACTGACGACGTAGGGCACATCCATGAACATGATGGCCTCGCCGAAGGTCATACCGGGGCCGATGATTTCGATGACTTTTTCCATGCCCTGAGGCGACGTGACCAGCAGCTTGACCTGCCCATAAAGGACGATCCAGAAGCCCTCGCAAGGATCACCTCGCCGGAATAGCGCCTCGCCTTTTTGCGCATAGACGCGGCGGGTACCGGCCGCCATGCGCTCGACTTCCTCTGCTGATGCATCTCGCAGCAGCGGGATGTTGGCTAGAAAGTCATTGATGGGGATTTCGGGGTTGGTCAATGACGCTCCGGCGTGCATGAATTACCGGATTATGCATCATTGCAGCGGCGGCAAATTACCGGCGCGACGGAGAGCTCCGGTTCGCCAGCGACACGAGTGTGATCGCGAGAAGGGGCGAAAGCATGCCATGTACATATGCCAGCCAGGTCGGACGCGTGCCAATCCACATCAGCGCGCAGCCTAGCGCCACCTGCAGCGCCATCAGGCCTGCAGTGGCAGCAATCCAACCCCCAACGGATGCGTCGTCTCGGCGATCCCACAGACTTGCACCGATAAACATGGTCGCGAGCATCGCGGTGCCGATGTGCACAAATGCCAACCAGCGCACGTTGTGCATTTCGTACGCGCTTGCTGCCGCACCCGCTGCGATGTGTGCGAGAAAGACGAGGATTGCGAGTGAAAGCAGCGGCTCAACCGGATTGCTGGTCAACCGTTTGTTTATTGCCGATTCGCGCAGCGACCAGAATGCCATCAGCAGAACCATCCCACCGACGACATTTCCGACGGTGACGGTCGTCAACCGATAGCCGGGCGTAAGGGGGCCGATAATAGCCAGCATCACCGTCGACAACACAATCCACGTAATGGGTGTCAGCAATGGCGATGGCAACGGCCGGCGCGTCCAGCCAATAATTGCAAGGCATAACGCCAGCAATCCCACTGCGGCTGCTGCGAGGCGGTGGGCGAGGCGGATGGCATTTTCTACCGTAATGGGAAGCGTTGAGATCGGCTGTCCTTCCACACCAAAAATCGTCGTGAGGCGCAGCAACATGCTGGTGCCCAGAATGACTAACGCCAGTACCGCACCGACGGTGCCGATGGCTTGAAGCCATCGGCTGGGTGAATCACTCACGCGGGCATGCAACGGGGAAACGGCGGCCATTCTCATGCGGCACGCGTTCGGCGTAACGCGCGCACGACGATCACCACAAACATGATGCCGCCAACGATGGCGATCAGGCCGCCCAGGCCCATCAGACCCATCCCCCAGGTTTCCTGGTTGGTGCGCAATACCTGCTCCACACCCGCGACTTTGCGTTGTACGCCGTAGCCGCCAGACCAGACCAGTCCGACGATATGCATCAACTGCCCCGCGCCGTAGATGGCAGGTTGCCAAGCTGCGTAGCCGGATTTGGGCGACGTGAAGCCGAACTGCGGTAGAAGATGGTAGACCACACCCATCATTGCCAGCGTCACGCCGACGATGCAGCCGTGATAGTGGGCAGGAATGCGCACGTTGTTGCCGGAGATCATGAAGCCGATGATGCCGCCCGCCGAGAACAGTACCAGCGAGGCGATCAGGCTCGCCCGTAGCGGGCGCATCCCGGCGGGCAGATCCGTTGCCGCGCGCAACGCCCACAGCACGGCTAAGGCAATCGGTGCAATGATCAGGCCGCCGCCAAAACGCATCAGCAGCGTCTGGACGCGGTGGTGTTCCACCGACGTTACCTCGTATGCCAGGAAAGTGATCGGCGTGAGGAATACCGCGAGCAGGGCGATGGCAAACAGCAGCGTCACGACCCGTGGCGACAGGGGAAAACGCGATGGCTGCCGCGCATTCAAGATTGAGGTGAGCCAAATCCAGCCGACCAGCATCAATAAGGTGTAGGCGAATTGCAGGACGTGGCCACCGCTCCAGAACACCAGCTCATAGTAGATGCGGGCATCGAGCTCGCGCGGTACAACGGCCCACGACCCGGCGAACGCAAACGCGGCCACGGCACTTGCCACCATCGCAGCGTTAAGCCCAAAGCGCAATGCACCATCGCCGCTGATGCGCAGCCCGACCGGTGTCGCCGCCAGCATCGACCGCAGACACAGCAGCGCGATGCCAACGCCGAACGTCACCAGTCCGGTGAGAAACACGGCGCCATCAAGCACCGGCACGTAGTTGGACATCACCGGTGTTGCGCGCTCGACGAAGGGTGAAGCACACATCGCCAGCGTGCCGAGTGTGGCGAGTGTGAACGCACTCCACGCCAGCGGCATGAAGCGCGGTGTCCCGCTCATCGTCCAAAGTGCGCCGCCAAAGCTGAGAAACCAGACCAATACCGAGAGATCAACATGCACCACCAGCGCCACCCGGAAGAAATCCGCCACCGGGAAAAGAGTTTGCAATTGCGGGGTGCGAGACAGTACCAGCAGAATCGAAAACAGCCCCGATGCCACCAGGGCTAACAAGCCGAGGCCCAGCCACGCCATAGCCAGTGGCCGACGCGAGTCCAGCGGAACGGCGAGATTGAATCGCGAATCCGTCGCGTCTGGCGCGAGGCTGCCCGATGCGAAGGATGCATTGCCGAAAGGTAATGGGCGTAACGTCAAATCATTCATGATGTGCCTCGTTGAAAGTGATGGCGGCGGGCGGGTTGGGCTTTAGCAGGGAATTGTTTCGCAGCGTGTTGATCGCGTCACGAACGCGATCAACGACACGCCCTGACCACACCACCGCAATGCGGTCGCGCTGTGCTGCGGCGCGCAGTATTGGTGCACGGGTGCCGCGAAGGCGTTGCCGCAGCCATTGATCGCCGAGTCGAAATTCGCAATCGGCTTCCCTGCAGCCCGCGATGACAGTGCCGGTGGCACCCATGCGGGTGGCGTAGTCGATAAACGATGGCGGCAACATGCCAGCGCATTCGAGCGCGATCACCGCAGTCGAATCATCGGCGAGTGATTCAAAATTCGCCGCCTGTCGGCAGGCGAAAACGACGGTTTTTTCACCCCCATGCAGATTGGCAAGTTCGCGCTGTAGCGTCTGACGCAGCCCGGCAATCGGCATATCGGGAATCTCGATGCCCGATACAATTTCTTCAAGACGGCGAAATGGTGTCGATGATGGACAGGCGCCAACGCAAATGCCACAGGCGGCGCATAAATCATTGATCACCGATGCCTGCTGTGGATGTTGGCGGTGGTCGGTTCGCGCAATCATTACCACCGCGCCAAACGGACAATCCGCCGCGCAGCGTGCGCAGCCATTGCAGTTGGCCAGATCAACCCGCGCCACCTGGGGCGATGCAAGCGAAGAATTGCGTAGGCGAAGCCACGGCAGCATCGCCAGCATGGCGGTCAACCCGGCGGCGAGCAGCCACACCGATGCTGCGGAAAGTGCATCGACCAAAGGATGGGGGAACTGGTAGAACCAGTCGAGCGAGAGGCTGGCGCTAACGTGACCGGCGTTGGCTGGACCAAGGCTCGTTGCCGGAAGCAACAGGGCGAGCACGGACAGCATGACGAAGCTGCCTGCGGTGAGCGCGCGCGGCGGCCACATGCGGGGCAGCGAGACGCGCTGCACATGCAGCCAAACGGCAGCGAGCAGTAGCAGCGGCACACCGATATGAATAAACATAATGAGCGAAATGAACCGATCATTAAGCGCGTCCGTAGTGAGAAAGTTTCGCGCCAGCACATCGGTGAAAAGCGGCAACGCCTGCAACCACTCCGCCGTGGCTGTCACACTGAACAGCGCGCGTTCATCCCATAACAGCCACAGACCCGTCAGCCCCGCAATCCAGACCATCCACAAAAGGGGAATCCCGGTCAGCCATGAAAACCAGCGCACGCCGCGAAAGTGGCCGCGCGCCGCTTCACGAACCAGATGTAACACGGCCAGCAACATAAACGCATCAGCTGCATAGCGATGCAGCCCGCGCAGAAGCCGGCCCAGCAGAAGCGGATCGTTTTGCAGGCGTAATCCCGAATCGTAAGCGCCGCGCACGCTGGTGTCATAGAGTGTGTAGGCAACGATACCGCTGGCGACCGCAATCACCAGGCAAAGAAATGCCAGCGCGCCAAGATGCCGCCAAGGATTGTTGGCTGGACGAAACGCATGATCGAAACCGCCCGTCAGTTTTTCATCCACAACACGCAACGCGGAAAGTAGTGTGCCCATCGCCGCTCACTTCCCGTGTGTGAAAACGAATCCACCGCTACCGGCAAGAAAATCGATGACCAGCACCTGACCCGGTGCGAGATCGATACTTGCTTCGTGGAGATGGTTGAACGTTCCGTCCGGGCCATCTGCCAGGCGCGCGCGAAAATGATGGCGTCCAGCGGGGACGGTGAAACGGCGATAGACCGTCGCCGCGCCATCTTTGCTGAGGCCTGACGGTGGCGTGGCGATACGGTAGAGCGGCTGGTCGTTCATGTCGAGCTCGACCAAGACCGCCGCGCGCTCGCGAGGGCAATCAAGTTTGCTGCGCATATTCGGTGCGAGTTTTGCCAGTTCCGTGTCGCTGCGTTCGCGGCAAATCTGCTTCAATTGTGCGGTGTGACTGAAAGACAGTTTTACGACCGCCTCATTGTCGTTCAGTTGCCGGTACGCAGGTGCTGTGGAAAAATAGCCGATAAATGCAGCAAACGCGGCGTAGGCGAGTACCTGCAAGGCATAGCGCAGTGGTGTGGGAAGCGGCTGAGAGCTTGTCCACAAATAGGCCGGTAGAGGCTGGCGAGGTGATTTGGGTGCTGGGCTAGGCGCAAGCCGGAACGATAGCAACGCTATCGTGAGGATTTGCAACAACGCCCAGCGCCCAAAGCGACCGCCATGCCGACCCGGATTATTTACGGACAAGCTCTTAACCATCGCGGCCCCCAAGTCTGACCAATTGGGCTGCGCTTGTGCCCATTGGCCGCTGCGGCGCAAGGTGAAACGCGTCGGAGAAACAATCGTCGCTGGAAATGCCACGTTTGACAAAAGCAGGGTAGGCGGCCTCGACCATCTGCACCGACCCGCAGGCATAGACTTGATGTTTGGAAAGATCCGGGAAATCGGCGAGTATCGCTTCGTGAACGAGGCCCGTGCGTCCGCGCCAATGATCCTCCGGACGCGGTTCAGATAGTACCGGCACAAAGCTGAAATTGCTGTGGTCGCGCGCCCACTGCCCGGCCAGCGCATCCATATACAGATCGCGGTAACTGCGCACACCCCAGTAAAGAATCATGCGGCGTTTCAGACCGGTACGAAAGGCATGTTCGAGCATGCTTTTGACGGGCGCAAATCCGGTTGAGCCGGCGACAAAAATGACCGGCTTGTCGTTGCCTTCGCGCAGAGTGAAGGCACCCATTGGCCCCTCGAACCGAAGCGCGTCTCCCACTTTGAGGGTGGTGAAAACCAGCGTCGTGAAACGTCCCCCAATGACGCGCCGCACATGCAGTTCTATTTCTCCAGACGCCGGTTCGGTGGGCGCGGTTGCGAACGAAAAACTGCGCTTGGCACCATCGGCAAGCAAAATGTTGATGTATTGGCCGGCAAAGAATTTGAGCGGTACGCCGCCGTCAATTTGCAGGCAGAGTCGCATCACATCGGCGGCGAGTGGCTCGAGCCGGATAACGTGCGCGAGATATTGTTTGACCGGCAATGACTTGGCACCGATGTCTGGTACGTACTCTATTTCGACGTCGGTCAGCGGCTCGGCGCAGCAAAGCAGTGTCTTTCCTGCTGCCCGTTCTGCCTTGGTCAGCATCGCCTCCTGGTACGGCAGCAAAGTGACTTCACCGTGAAGCACGGTACATTTGCATACGCCGCAGCCACCATTGCGGCATTCAAATGGCATCGGCAATCCCTCGCGCAATCCGGCATCGAGCAGGGTCTCACCAGCCTGCACCGCGATGATTCGGTCATCCGGATGCAATGCGAGATTCCATTGCTTGCGCCCGCCAGCGAACTGCGGCG